>JAZANE010000043.1:0-6200 GCA_036228785.1 Chloroflexota bacterium | reverse complement strand
GGTTTTCAAAAAAAGTACAGCAAGAGTCTATAGTTTCTGAAGCTAGAAGAAGACAAAATTTTGAATCACCGACATCTATAAGAAAGAAAAAGATTTCAAATAAGAAAAGAAAAAGTTATCGTACTACCTTAAAAAACCAATAAAAGAAGTAGAACTTCTCTCTAATTTAATTATCATATATCTCATTACAACTTAAATTTATTAGTAAAGATTTAATCAGTTGAAAATAGGAATTGTAGTATTTCCAGGAACATGGAGTGAATCAGACACATATTATGCCACTAAAGATATCTTAGGTATTAATACAGAATTTATTTGGCATAAAGATCAGAAACTAAATAACTGTGACCTCATTATCTTACCTGGAGGGTTTTCATACGGAGATTATTTAAGAACTGGTGCAATTGCAAGTTTTTCGCCAATAGTAAACGAAGTAAAAGAATTTGCAAATTCTGGTGGGCCTGTAATCGGTATATGTAATGGATTTCAAATTTTATGTGAAACAAAACTTTTACCTGGAATACTCCTAAGAAACAAAAACTTATCATTTGTGTGTGAATGGTCAAACTTAAAAGTAAACAATAATTCTATATTCACAGATAAATTTAAGAATAATGAAATAATTAAGATTCCTATTTCACATGGAGAAGGTAATTTTCAAGCAGATGAAAGAGCTATAAAGGAACTTGAGGAAGAAAATAGAGTTATATTTAGATATTGCTCTGACGAAGGTGAAACAAATATAATTTCAAACCCTAATGGTTCAATTAATAACATAGCTGGAATAATTAATAAGCAAGGTAATGTTTTAGGGATGATGCCACATCCTGAAAAAGCATGTGAAAAATTAATAGGTGGAATTGACGGATTAGGAATTTTTGAATCAGTAATTAAAAGAGTAACTAATGGTAACTGAAGAAACATTAAAAGAATTAGCATTAACATTTTCAGAATATGAACTAATCATACAGAAATTAGGCAGAGAACCAAACAAACTAGAACTTGGGTTATTTGGAGCTTTATGGAGTGAACATTGTGGTTATAAACACACAAAGAAATTACTCAGAACAATAAAATCAAAATCAAAAAATACACTAACTGAAGCAGGAGCAGAAAACGCAGGCGCAGTGAATATAGGAAATAATAAAGCTATCGTGATGAAAATTGAGTCACATAACCATCCCTCAGCAATTGAACCCTATGAAGGAGCCGCAACTGGCGTAGGTGGGATAGTTAGAGATATTTTTGCAATGGGAGCAAGGCCGATTGCACTAATGAATTCACTTAGATTTAGTAACTTAAGTGATGATAGAAATTTACAAATTGCAAAAGGTGTTGTGCAAGGTATTTCTGGATACGGTAACTGTCTTGGAATTCCAAATATTGGAGGAGAATGCTCATTTGATGAATCCTATGATGATAATCCTCTAGTTAACGCTATGTGTATCGGTTTAGTTGATAAAGATAAAATTTTGAGCGCTAAGGCTGAAAACCCAGGTGACTTACTAATAATTATTGGAGCAGAAACAGGTAGAGATGGTATTCATGGGGCATCTGGATTAGCTTCTCAAAACTTTGAAGAGACTGTTGAATTGAGATCAGCAGTACAAGTTGGCAATCCCTTTTTGGAAAAACTTCTTATTGAGGCATGTTTAGAAATTTCTGAGATGGAAGAACTAATAGGAATGCAAGACTGTGGAGCAGCAGGGATTACAAGTGCTGCAATAGAAATGGCTGAAAGATCAAACTTGGGTTTGAGTTTAGACATAAGTAAAGTTCCAGTTAGAGAGGAAGGAATGACTCCTTATGAAGTAATGCTGTCAGAGTCTCAAGAAAGAATGCTAATTGCAGTTAAAGATGGAGAATATAAAAGAATTTTTGAGATTTTAGATAAATGGGACTTAAGATGTTCAATAATTGGTAAATTCATCAAAGAAAATGTTGTTAAGATTTATGACAAAAATAAATTAGTTTCAGAGACTTCTATTGAAGCCTTAACTAATCCCCCAGAATACAGTTTAGACCAGATTTCAAAAAACTATAAACCTGAAATAAAAAAATTTTTAGTAAAAACTTCATATAAATCTTTTGATGAAAAACTTATTAAACAACATATAACTGAACTTCTAAAATCGGATAATTTAGTCTCAAAGAAAAGTATATACAAAAAATACGATCATCACGTACAAACTAATACAGTAGTAGAGCCTGGAGAGGACTCTGCTGTCATAAGGATAAAAGATACTGAAAAAATGTTAGTTTTTAGTTGCGATGGAAACTCAAGATTATGCGCTTTAGATCCAAAGACAGGTTCAGAAATAAATATTGCCGAAGCTTGTAGAAATATTTCTGTTATGGGAGGAACACCAATTGCTCTAACTGATGGATTGAATTTTGGAGACCCTACAAAACCAAAGGGAGCATTTCAATTAGTAGAAACATTTAAGGGATTCAATAACGCATGTGAAATATTTGACACTCCAATAATAAGTGGAAATGCAAGTTTATTTAATGAAGGTCATAAATCATCAATAAATCCTACACCTATAATAGGTGCAATGGGAATTATGGATAACACTATAAAGACACCAAAAAAATCTTTTAATAAAAATGGAGATAAAATAGGTTTCATTGGTAAGGAAGTTTGGGGTTCAGATTTAGGTCTGTCAGGAAGTGAATTCCAAAGAATTTTTGAGAATGAATTAAGTGGAGATATTTCTATTGATCTAGAGTTTGAAAAGTCAATTCAAGAAAAGATAAGAAAATTAATAAAAAATAATCTCATCATTTCTGCCCATGATATTTCAATAGGTGGATTTATAACTGCTATTGTTTTATGTTGTGAAAAAAATAATTTAGGTGCAGAAATAAATATGTCTGTCCCAGATTCTTGGGCTGGGGCCCTTTTTGGTGAAGATCCCACAAGAATATTATTCTCATTCAAAGAAGAAGATAAAAGTAAAATATCTGAAATTTTAGGTAATGAAAGTTGGAAAGAAATTGGAACTGTTACTGAAAAAAATATAAAATTTGAGAATATATTAATTGAATCTGAGCCATTGATTTTGAGTTATAATAAAGGTTTTAGTAAGGATATATAAAGAAATTTCTAATGCCAACATACGAGTTTAAGAATAAAAAAACAGGAGAGATAGAAGAATATTTACTTTCATTCAGTGAAGTTGATAACTTTAAAAAAGATAATCCACATCTAGAGAGGATTTGGACAGATACTCCTAGTGTTATATACAAAGGAAGTGGTTTTTATACTACTGATTATAAATCGACTCCTAAATCAAAAACATCAAAAAAAGATACAAGTAATAATCTTGAAAAAAAATCATCCGAAAAAAAATCTACAGATAGTAAATCTTCTTCAAAAAAAAGTAAAAAAGATAAGCAGTGAAAGCTTTAATTCAAAGAGTATCATCAGGATCTGTAATCGTTGAAAATAAAACTGTTGGTTCAATTCAAAAAGGATTAGTAGTTTTACTAGGAGTAACTCACTCAGATTCAGAAAAAGATATAGATTTTATTATAAATAAAATTGTTAATCTAAGGATTTTTGGAAATGAAGAAAATGATAATTTTGAAAAATCTGTTAAGGAAATTGAAGGAGAGATACTAATAATAAGTCAGTTTACACTTTATGCTGATATGAGAAAAGGTAGAAGGCCAAGTTTTGTAAATTCTGCTAAATCTGAATTTGCAGAAGAAATTTATAATAAATTTATAGAAAAAATCAAAGAAGAAAACTTGTTAATACAAACTGGTATTTTTGGAGAAAAAATGCAAGTGAAAATAATTAACGAAGGGCCCGTAACACTAATATTAAGCTCTGATTAAAAGTCCAAAGATATATCTAGTGCATTAGCTGAATGAGTTAATTTTCCTACAGAAATAATGTCAATTCCTTTAATTTTATTAAGCTCATCCAATCTTTCAAAATTAATATTTCCTGAAACTTCAACCAACTTTGATTTATTTATCTTTTTTATTCCTTCAACTATTTGCTCGTTGCTAAAATTATCAAGCATTACTATATCTGCATCAGTTTGAATAACTTCATCAAGAAGGTCTAAATTATCAACTTCAACTTCTATCTTTATAGTATGAGGAGAATTTTTTCTTGCTCTTGTAACAACTTCCTTAATTGATAATCCTTGATCATTTGCAGCAGTAATATGATTATCTTTGATTAGAATTCCATCCCCAAGATTTCTTCTATGATTAAAGCCCCCACCACATCTAACTGCATATTTATCTAAACTTCTCCATCCTGGTATAGTTTTTCGAGTATCAGTTATAGAAATATCTGTTACTTTTTCAACATATTTTTTTGTAAGAGTAGCTACTCCTGACATTCTTTGCAAAAAATTTAGAGCAATTCTTTCACCAGATAAAATAGTATTTTCATCACCTACAATCTCGGCTAAAAGAGTTTGGTTATCTATAGAAGATCCATCCTTAATTTTCTGTGTATATTCAATGTTTGGATCCAGTTTATTAAAAACTTTTTTAGCAACTATATTTCCTGATAATACACCTTTGGATTTTGAAATTATTTTTGCATTAATTTTTTTTGACCCTAAAGAAAGAGATTGGGTGGTAATATCACCCATTGAAAGATCTTCTCTAATAGCAAGATCTAAGATATTATCTAAGTCTGGTAATTCAATATTAATTAGAGCAACCTTCTACTTTGGTAAATCTAGCATTCTTTGAAGGCTTATTTTTGAAAACTTCTGATCTTCTTTACTAACTGTTATTTGATTTATCATAATTCCAGCCACTAGACCTTCAAGAACCCATAGAAGGTATGCAGGATGAACACGATACATTGTTGCACATGGACAAACCATTTCATCTAAACAGAAAATGTTTTTATCTGTAAAGGTATGAGCAAGCCTTTTGACTAAGTTTATTTCTGTCCCTATTGCCCAAGAGGATCCTTTTTCAGCATTTTCAATTACATTTTTTATATATTCTGTAGATCCAACATAATCAGCTTGTGAAACAACTTCATTTGTACATTCTGGATGAACCAAAATATTTACGTCAGGATATTTATTTTTAGCTTCCTTAATTTGATCCGTAGTAAATCTAGTATGAACTGAACAATGACCTTTCCATAAAATTATTTTTGCATTAATGATATCTTCTAACTCTAGTCCTCCATTTTTTTTGTATGGATCCCAGACAACCATCTCTGATTCATTTATACCATAATCTTTTGCAGTATTTCTTCCCAGATGTTGATCTGGAATAAATAAAATTCTTTCTCCTTGTTCAAAAGCCCAATCAAATGCCTGTTTAGCATTTGAAGAAGTACAAACTATTCCATTATTTTTTCCGCATAATGACTTAATAGATGCCGTACTATTCATGTAGGTTACAGGAATTACAGGTTGTTTAGGTCTGCTTGTCTTAAAAATATCACTTAATTCATTCCAGCATCTATTTACTTCATCAGTACTAGCCATATCTGCCATAGAGCAGCCAGCAGCCATATTAGGAAGAATTACTTTTTGTTTACTTGAAGATAGGATCTCTGCGGTTTCAGCCATAAAATGAACGCCACAAAAAATTATAACTTCTGAGTCAGTTTTTTCAGCTGCAAGTTTTGACAGTAAAAATGAATCACCCTGAAGATCTGAGAACTCAATCACATCTTCTCTTTGATAGTGATGACCAAGTATTGTAACTTTATCTCCCAATGATTGTTTTAAGTCTCTAATTGATGATCTTATTTCCTCTGGTTTGAGTTTGAGATATCTAGTTGGGATTTTTTGCCATCTAACACCTGCTTTGAATTCTTGCTCAAGAGTTTTTGTTCTAAAATTTGAACCATCTTGACAGAACGCAGATTGTTCTAGCTCAGTAACTGGTATATTTATTCTATTTTTGTGCTTGATTACCATTATGTATTTTTCTTCAATATGATTTTCATTAGAAGAAATTAATAAACTATTTTATAAACATTTATGTAAAAATCAAATATCTGTTTTAATTTTATCTAATTTTTTAAATTTTTTCTGCATTAAGTGAGTACGGTGAATAATCAGTAATTAGAGTTTTTATTATTTCTCCAATAAATTTCTCATCTAAATCATCTAAATAAACAAGCTTATCACCTTCTGTTCTGCCAAAATACATATCTCTATTTTTACCTTCTACTAAAACATCAAATTTTTTATTTA
>JAZANE010000042.1:0-3244 GCA_036228785.1 Chloroflexota bacterium | reverse complement strand
AATCAATTACACTAGCACTATCTCAAATATTACCTTTATTACCATTCCCAATAATGATATTTATATTAATATTTATACAATATATTAATAAAAATGATAGGAAAAATTTACCAAATTTTTTACTATCAATTCTTGGAGGGAATCAACCCGAATCCCTGGGTAGAAAACTGCCTGAAGACTTTAAATGATATGAAAGAAATAACTATAAAAGATATAAAAGTTTTGTGGGATAAGGATTCTATTGATAGAGAAGTAAAACGAGTCGCAACTGAAATTGATTCGAAGTTTAAGTTGGATAAATCAGTTAATCTTATTCCAATAATGACTGGTGGACTAATGTTTGTATCTAATCTTATAGCAGAGTTGGAGACGCTTAGACCAGGGTGTTACCATATGTTTCCATTGATAGCAAAAACTTATGGTAATTCAACTGAATCTCAAGGGACAACAATTTATGGGTACGACTTTCTAGCAGAAAATATAAATATTGATTCCCCAAGTATAATTATTGATGATCTAATGGATTCTGGAGAGACTTTATTCAAATTATCAGAAAAATTAGAAATTACCTCAAACAAGGAAGTATATACCGCCGTACTATTAGACAAATTAGGTAAAAGACATATGAATATTGAACCTGATTTTAACTGTTTCATACTAGACGATAAAAGATGGGTTGTGGGTTATGGTATGGATTATAAAGGATTATTCAGAGGTCTAAATTATGTGGGTACAATAAATATAGATTGATCATTTATGAAAATTTCTAAAGTCATAATAGACATCATTGAAAGAGACACTGGCCCTTTAAGTGTAAAGGATGAAAGATCTGATATAGGAGGTAGAACAACCCAAGGGGTACTTAGGTTGATTACAGATAATGGAATTGAAGGGAATGCATTTATTGGTGATCAAGCATCATCTTCTGAAGATAGGATAAGAATCATTAATGAAATTATTAAACCTAAGTTACTAAGCTTAGATTTTTCTCACAGAGAATGGCTTTGGTCAGAAGTTGATAATCTTTCAGGCCATGGATTGCCTATTCATTCTTCATGGGCTCCAGTAGATGTAGCTTTATGGGACATAGCAGGAAAAGAAGTTGGTAAACCAATATATTCACTCTTAGGAGGTAAAAGACAAGAAATAGAAATATATGCTACTTATCCTCCTAGATACAATACTCCTGAAGGATTTATTAATGAAGCGAAAGAACTTGTTGATGAAAAATTTTCAGCCTATAAAATTCATCCAGGTGGTCTGAGTGTTGAAGATACTATAAAAGTTGTTGATGGTGTGAGAGATTTTGTTGGAGATAATATGTCATTGATGCTTGATAGAAATCACGGATATTCTCTCGTAGAAGCACTAAGAGTTGGTGAAGCTTTAGATTCAAATGATTATTATTGGTTTGAAGATCCTGTAAACACATCAAATCTGAGAGCTATAAAGCGACTAAATAATAGTTTGAGAACACCAATTAATATGAGTGACGCAGCAACTTTTCTTATCAAGGATGCAGCTAATTTTTTGTCGAAAAATCTAGTAGGTATGATTAGAGGAACTACAAGAAAGATTGGGATAACAGGACTCATAAAACAATCTGCTATGGCTGATGCTTTCGGAATTAACTGCGAAATAGGTTTGGCAGGAAATTCACTTATGAATGCAGCAAATCTACATGTAATAGCTTCTGTGAATAATAATACATATTATGAATTTTGGAGACCAGAGCATATTCATCAATGGGGTGTAGAAAATGAAATAACCATAAATAAAAATGGTAAATTAGATATACCTTCTGGCCCAGGCTTAGGTCTAAATATTGACGAAGATTGGATAAAATTTCATACAATAAATACTTTGGATTAAAATTATGAAAAATAATCTATATGAAGTTATTGTAATTGGTCTTGGTGCTATGGGAAGTTCAGCGTCATACTACTTGTCTAAAAAAGGAAATAAGGTTTTAGGAATTGACAGATTCCATCCCCCACATAATTTTGGATCTTCCCATGGACACACTAGAGTTATTAGAGAGGCATATCATGAAGGAACATCATATGTTCCAATAGTTCAAAGAGCCTATGAATTATGGCATGAATTAAGAAATGAATCCAATCAAGAATTGATTATAGAATATGGTGGATTATATATTGGAGATAATGGTAATTACATAAATGATGCAAAGCTATCAGCTGAAAAATATAATATTCCACTCGAAGAATTTTCATCTTCAAAAATTAAAGAAAACTTTGGAGTATTAAATCCCAAAAAAAACTTTACTGCTTTGCTTGATAAACGAAGTGGAGCCGTATTTCCAGAAAGATCAATCTCATATCTTATAAATAAATCACTTGATAATGGAGCGGTGCATAAATATAACGAAAAAGTCATTTCATGGAAAAAAGAATCCAGCTGTTACAAAGTTATTACAGATAAAAATGAGTATTTAACTGAAAAAATTATATTTAGTTCTGGTGCATGGATAAAAAATTTACTCCCATCTCTAAATTTACCTTTAAGAATAGAAAGGCAAGTTTTATTTTGGTTTGATCCAAAAGAGAATAAAGAGTTATTTGAATATACAAATTTACCTAATACAGGTTGGGATCTAGATAATGGTAAAGAATTTTATACTCAGCCAAATATTGAAAGTAAAGGATTCAAGGTAGCAATGCACCATGATGGAGATTTCATAGAAGAAGAAAATTTAATCCGTGAGCATAACAAAAAGGACTTAAGTATTATTAGAAATTTTCTTGAGGAATATATACCCTCAGCCAATGGTGAATTATTAAATAGTAAGGTTTGTATTTATACAGATACTCCAGATTTAGATTTTATTATTGATTATTTTCCAGAAGACGAAAATATAGTAGTTTGTTCTCCTTGTTCTGGGCATGGTTTTAAGTTTTCTCCAGCTATAGGAGAAATTTGTTCAAAAATGGTAAATCAGGAAAAAATTAAGTTTGATTTAACAGAATTTTCTTTATCTAGATTCCTGTAAAAAATATGTGACATTTTATTTAGAATCCATATATACGAAATAATGTCATAAAATTGTAACAAAATTTGTTGTAACATATATTCAAACGTATAATTTCGGTGAATCCCGGACTAGAGTTGCTGGTGTCACTCCTGAAAATTTGGAAATGAAAGTGAAAGGAAATATTATGTTTTATTTACGCAACAAGTTGGTAGCTCTAATGGTGCTACTAATGGCAATCTTCATTTTTGCCGC
>JAZANE010000041.1:0-3163 GCA_036228785.1 Chloroflexota bacterium | reverse complement strand
AGTCAGATAATGCAGTATAAAAATTTTTTTTTCTAGACATAGTTTAATTCTATATTATTACTAGTTAATATCAAAGGTATTTTTAAATAAATATTCACCATTATTACAATCTATTTTTATTGAAATTTTTGAATCAGAAGTAGAGTTTAGACTGTAATCTTTTTTAAGAACAATGCTAAAATTCAAATAATCCAGTCTATTTATAAATTCACCCTGACCTATGTGAGCAGTAGTTTGATCAGCTATTATTGCACCAGAAAAATATTCTAAATTTTCTGGAACTGTTTCAACCCAACAAACTGAATTTCTCTTAACTTTTACTGACACATCATAAAGTGTGTCCCATCTTAGGGTTTCTTTTAATTCACCGTTTTCATATATATTTATTTTTTCTGAACAAGAAATAATAAAAAATAAAAAAATAGCTAAAATAGATATATAAATTTTTCTCATTGTAGAATTATAATATATTCGAACTAACCTTTTAGGTGCTCATTTAGAGAGAATAGGGAAGATGGTGAAATTCCATCACGGTCGCGCCACTGTAATTGTTATAAAACATAAGTCAGGAGACCTGCCTAATTGGAAATATCATGCTCTTCGCGAAAAAAGGGTTTAAATGAGTATTTCATTTACCTGATCTTAAAGAGTAGGGTAAAAAATGAAATATTTATATACTACTGAAAAACTCAATTTATTAATTATCTACCTGATATTGAGTATCTCTTTTTCTTTTTTCATTGCTATTTTATCCTTGTCATCTGGCGTTATTGAAATACCAACATCTGATATTATTTCATTATTTTTCCTGAATTCTATTGATAACGATATATATACCTCAATAATCTTGGATATTAGGCTTCCTAGAATTTTATTATCATTTTTTGTAGGTCTTGCATTATCAATATCAGGTGCTGTTATGCAAGGTCTATTTAGAAATCCATTAGCAGACCCATCAATTTTAGGAGTTTCAGCTGGTGCAGCTCTTGGAGCTGTAATTCCTTTTTCTTTAGCAATCCAATCAGTAAATTTATTCATAGTTCCAACATTTTCATTTATAGGTGGATTACTTGCCTCTATTCTTGTTTATTCCGTTTATATTTTTACTTACAGAAAATCTACTTCTATTCTTTTATTATCAGGGATTGCAATTGGATCTTTATTGAATGCCTTAATTACTTTGAGCGTCTACCTAAGTGAAAATCCATTTCAGATGAGATCGATTTTTTATTGGTTGATTGGTGGTTTTGAATCTACTAGATGGGAACATCTAATTATAACAATTCCACTAATTTCTTTTTCATCATTAATACTTTTATTTAAATCTAAAGAAATTAATATGATTATGCTAAGTGATGATTATGCATCCTCATTAGGAATTAACGTTAATAGAACTTTATTAGTTTGTTTGTTTTTTACTACTCTTGCAACATCAGCTGCAGTTTCAGTAAGTGGGATATTAGCTTTTGTGGGTCTTGTAGTTCCCCATATTGTTAGATTGATTATTGGTAATGACAACAGGTACGTTCTTCCTCTTTCAGCCTTTTTCGGAGGATTTTTTGTTGTGCTAATGGATTACATAGCAAGAATTTTTTTCTCATCCTCAGACCTCAGAGTAGGAGTTCTTATGAGTTTGGTTGGGGGCCCATTTTTTATTTTTCTGATTTTTAAAAACAACATAATAAAAAGGAGATAATAATATGAAAATAAAATTTTCATTAATTTTAGTAATTTTGAGTATTTTCTTAATTGCTTGTCAAGCAGGAATGGATAATAGGACTGCTTATGAAAGTCATGATGCTGATCATAACGATAATAAGGTCGAATCGTATCAAACTGATGATCATGATGATGAAAAGGATGAAGATCACGATGCACATGATCATGATGATGAAAAGGATGAAGATCACGAAGATAGTGATCATGCAGATGATGAAAAGGATGAAGATCATCAAAATGACCAAAATTCAAATTATGAGAACAGTTACTATAACTATGATGAAGAAGAAACTTATGAAGACGAACTAAAATCAATTTCTGTGATTGACGATCCTTCAAATATTTCTTGGCCTAGGATTGTAACAATAAATGATAGAAAATTTACAATTGAATCTAGACCTGAAAGGGTAGCTACAATTTCTTTGGGGCATGATGAGATTTTGTTTGGGATATCCGATACAAATCAAATAGTTGCAACTACTTCTTTTGCACAAGATGATGGAAGTAATATTCAATCGAAAGCTGATGGGCTTCCTACAATATCATCTGATCCAGAAACAATAATTTCTGTGAGCCCTGAAATAATATTTGCAGATCCTTACGCTTCAGTTGAACTGATTGATGCATTAGAGAATGCAGGAATAATTGTCATTCAAACTCAATTGGATAACAGTATTGAAGGAAGAAAAAATGATGTTTGGCTAATGAGTTATATAACGGGTAACCTTTCAAATGCAAAAATATTAACTGATCGGATTGATAATAATATAAAAGCATTACAAAATATTAAATCAAATAATAGTGATGTAGAAAACAAATTAATAACTCTTTCTTGGTGGGATGCATATTGGACTGCTGGGATAGGTTCTACTGAAGATTCTGTTATCACTCTTGGCGGTGGAGATAATTTATCTGCATTAAATGGTGTTGAATCAAATTCAACTATTGATAAAGAATTATTGATTTCTATGAATCCAGAAATAATTTTAATTACTCAATCTGTTACCTGGGGAGGTAAAGATTTTTATGATCAATTATTTTCTGATGATTCACTTAGTTCAATCAATGCTATAAAAAATAATAAGGTCTACATGGTCAATTCAAATTGGTGGGGTACATTGTCCTATTGGAATCTAAAAGGTTCAGAAGAATTAGCAAAAATATTGTATGAACTTGAATCTATCGAAGGTTTTGAGCAGTTCGAATGAGCATAAA
The DNA here is from genome assembly GCA_036228785.1 of Chloroflexota bacterium. GTDB lineage: Bacteria > Chloroflexota > Dehalococcoidia > Lucifugimonadales > Lucifugimonadaceae > TMED-70. Next base: position 229 of record JAZANE010000041.1, on the reverse strand, counting down.
AGCTGACAAATTTAATTTTCAATATAATAGCAATGAAATAATAAAAAGTATTTCGTTTGAATTTAATTCACAATCAACTGGTTTATTAGGACCTAATGGATCAGGAAAAACTACTCTTATAAAGATAATATGTGGTCTATTAAATAAAATAGATGGAAATTTATTTATAAATAATAAAAATATAAAAAAAATAAATTCTAAAAATCTTTCTAAAATATTTGCATTTGTT
>JAZANE010000040.1:0-4572 GCA_036228785.1 Chloroflexota bacterium | reverse complement strand
TTCTATCTACTTTGTCCCATAGTTTTTTTGCTTCATTGATCGTTTTTTCAAAATCATTTGCTAGAAAGGGATCTACTTCTAAAGAAACAAATCCATCCATTGAATTAGTTTTTTTGTAAACTTCTTCTAATATATCAGCTGCATTTCTTATGTCATCAGTTGCTAAATTTTCAAAAATATCTTTAGGATCATTATTATTTTTTGACAGTTCTAATATTTTTTTGTCATATGAATCACTAGATCCTATAGCTTTTTCAAATATCGAAGGATTACTAGTGACACCCGTAATACCTTTATCAATTAAATTTTTCAGATCACCAGTTTCAATCATTTGCTTACTTAGCGAATCTAACCAAATGGATTGACCTTTTTCAGATAATTTATTTATATTCGTCATTTTATAAAAGGTTTTCTTTTTCTATTTGATCTAGCTTTTCTTTTCTTCTAATAAATCTATCCTGAGATATAAATCTTGATTTTAAGAACTCTGAAACTATTTCCTTTGCCAATGCTTCCCCAACAATCCTTCCACCAAGACATATAACATTCATGTCATCGTGCTCGACTCCTTGAGCAGCTGAATATGTATCATGGCATATGGCGGCTCTTACATCCTTAAATTTATTTGCTACTACAGATGCCCCTACGCCTGAACCACATAGTACTATGCCTTTCTCGTAGGTTTTACTACTTATAGCCTCAGCTACTAACTTAGTTGTATCTGGATAATCATCAGATAGGTCTATCTCTTTTTCACCTAGATCGTCTATTTCAAAACCTAGAGACTTAACATGATCTATAATTATTTTTTTTAAATCATATCCACCATGATCAGCACTTATACAAATTTTCATCAAATCTAACTTATAATTAATTTTGCTTTTTCAAATATTCTATCACTAGAAAATCCAAATGAATCAATTAATTCTTTCCCAGGGCCTGATGCTCCATAAGATTCTATAGAGATTATATTTTTACTGCTTTTAGTAAATTTTTGCCATCCCAATCCTACTCCTGCCTCTACAGAGATTATATTTTTAGTGTCAGATGGTATTATTTGATTTTGTATTTCATTAGATTGTTCTTCAAAAAGATCCCAGCAAGGAATTGAAACAACTCTAATCTTATGAGCATTACCAAATTTTTTTGCAGCCTTAATTGTTTCTGACACTTCTGATCCTGTAGACAGAAAAATAACGTCAGGTTTTTCATTTGTGTTCTGGTAGCAAATATATGCTCCTTTTGAAAATTGATCAAAATCTAATTTATTACTAGTCAATGTTTCTAAATCAGGTAAAGATTGTCTTGATAGGACAATAGCTGTTGGTTTATCGTTGGTTTTTATAGCACTCACCCAGGACATTAATGTTTCTTTCTTATCTGCAGGTCTAAAAACATTTAAGTTTGGAATTGTTCTTAAGCTCATTAGTTGTGAAATTGGTTGATGAGTGGGTCCATCTTCCCCAAGTCCAATTGAGTCATGAGTAAAAATAAAGATAGTATTTAGTTTTGAGAGAGCACTTAGCCTTATTGAAGCTCTCATATAATCAGCAAAAACTAGAAATGTACCTCCAAAAACTCTAAAATTTCCATGAGCAGAAATTCCATTCATAACACCGCCCATAGCATGCTCTCGTACTCCAAACTTTATATTTCTACCAGTAGGAATATTTTTTGAAAAATTTTCTGAGTTTTTGATTTCTGTATTAGTTGAGCCTGTTAGATCTGCTGATCCTCCTATTAAGTTGGGGATATAATCTGTCAAAAGATTTATAGAGGCACCAGATGAAGCCCTAGTCGCTTCAGGATCATTTATTTCAGAGGCTTTTTCTAATATTTCTTTATCCCATCCGGGAATCAATTTTTTACTTAGAATTTTATTTAGTTCGTCATATTTTTTTGGATTACTATTTTTATATCCTTCACAACGTTCAATCCATTTCTTTTCTTCAATGATGCCCGATTCTATACATTCAAGCATATGTTTTTTCACATCTTCGGGAATTTCAAATTCAGAATAGCCCCAATCCAAATTTTGTTTTGCTAATTCTGTTTCTTCTAGGCCTAAGGGCTCTCCATGAGCTGATTCGCTTCCGGCTTTATTTGGAGATCCATATCCAATTGTTGTATTTGCAATTATAAGGCTTGGTTGATTTAAGTTATTTTTTGCATTAAGGATAGTTTTTTCAAGTAGCTTTACATCTAATCCATCGATATCTTCAAAGACTTCCCATCCATATGCCTTAAATCTTTGAGACACATTTTCAGTAAATGCCAGCTCGTTACTTCCATCTATGGAAATCCCATTAGAATCATATATATATACAATTTTTCCTAGCCCTAAAGTACCTGCTAATGAAGCAGCTTCAGAAGCAATTCCTTCTTGTAAATCTCCATCTCCTACTATTCCGTAAATATTATGATTAATTATATTTTCATATTTGGAGGAAAGCATTTTTTCAGAGATAGCCATTCCTACACCGTTTGCAAAACCTTGTCCTAATGGTCCTGTGGTTACTTCGATTCCTAAATCAATATCTCTTTCTGGGTGACCCGGAGTTTTTGATCCGAGTTGTCTAAATTTTTTCAAGTCTTCAATCGAAAAATCATATCCTGTTAGACATAAAACTGAATATAGTAGAGCAGAGGCATGTCCAATTGATAATATGAAACGATCTCTATTTTGAAAATTAGGGTTTTTAGGATTATGATTCATTATTTTTTTGAATAATGTGTAAGCAATTGGGGCTGCACCCATTGGTGCTCCTGGGTGTCCAGAATTTGCTTTATTTACCTGATCAACCGATAGAAATCGGAGAGTATTAATTGCTTTTTGTTCAATATTCATTAGATTTATTTAGGTTTATTACCACTTATTTCCATTTTTATTTTATACATAGATTTATCAGAAGCTATATATAATTCACTAAAGTTTTTACCCCCAAAGCACAGATTTGCAGTTCTTTGTTCAGGAATTTGAATTTTAGCTACTAATTCACCTTTTGGAGAAAAAACTTGTACTCCATCCCAGGCAGATGAAAACAAATTACCTTCAGAGTCTACTTTTATTCCATCTGGTTTGCCGGGTCTTGGTGTTGCAAAAATTCTTTTATTACTTATCTTATTATTATTAATGTCAAAAGCAAAAATATTTCCTGTTTCTCCTGTATCTGTAATATAAACAGTTTTTTCATCGGGCGAAAATGCTATACCATTTGGAGCGTCTATTTCATTAGTAAGTAGTGCAATATTATTGTCTTTATCAACTAAGTAAACACCGTTAAATATAGTTTCAGATCTTGCTTCATATCCTTCATGATTACTTAAGATTCCGTATTGTGGATCAGTAAACCATATTGTTCCATCTGACTTGCAAACAAGATCATTTGGAGAATTATAACGCATCCCATTATATGTATTTGTAATTATATCTATATTACCTGCACTATCTGTTTTACTCACACATCTTCTGCCATGTTCTGCAGTTATCATTAAACCATCTAAGTCAACACTATTGCCATTGGAAAAATTTGATGGATTTCTATAAACACCAGTTGAACTATCAGATAAGTTGTAATATAACATTCTGTTATAGGGTATATCTGACCAAACGATTATATTTTTTTCTTCAAGAAATACAGGTCCTTCTGCCCATAAGCAACCCTCATATATCTTAGATATATCGATATTTTTAGGGAATAGATGACGAGCATAATCAAAAATAAATTCTACACCTTTTTTTAATTCTTTAGGGTCTCGAAATATTTTTACCATTATCTTTTTCTAGCTAATCTTTTTTTTCTAATATCTGATGAGATTAGGGAGATTTGCTCAACTAAATTATTATTAGATAATCTGGAGGCTATTTTTTCTGTAAAAATTGAATCTGATGATAATGGTTCTATCTTTGAATTGTAAGATTTTATCTTTTCATAAAATATACTTGAATTAATCACAGTAAACTTTAGATTGTCTTGCCTGTAAGCTATCAAATTATAAATTATTTCGTCAGACCATTTAGTATTATTATGTCCCCATAGATCATCAACAAAAAGATAGTCAACTTCTTTACACAAATCATATACATATCCTTTTCCTTGGTTTGATCTAACAAAGTCTCTTACATTATCTATAAGTTCTGAAGAAGAAATATAAAATATATTTTTATTTTTTTTATATATTTCATTTGCTATAGCAGCAGTAAGATAGCTTTTACCAGAACCTGTTCCGCCATGTATGTACAACCAAGCTGGATTAGCACTTTCTACAAATTCTTTTGACTTAAGTAGTGCCATTTCTACTGAATCATAAGTTATTTTTTCTTCACTACTTAATTCTTTACTTTGCTTTTTTGGTTGCTTCCTTAATTTAGCATTTTCAAATACTTTAGGGATACCATTATTTTGATGATTTGAATCCTTAGTATCTAGATGAATAGCCTGAACTAGATTTGGATCTGAAAATCTAGATTTAGTTCTTTCATCAAATTCTGATAAGTTTTTATCTATAATTACAACTGTTGGCAGTTTTCTAGTGTACCTGTATGTAAAAAGTTGATCTATTTTTTCTTCA
>JAZANE010000039.1:0-7506 GCA_036228785.1 Chloroflexota bacterium | reverse complement strand
CTAGATTTTTTGACAACTTAATACCTCAAACTGAATAATTTTTCTTGGGTTACTTTTATTATATATTAATTATATATTTTTCATTTTTATGGCGGAGAGGACAGGATTCGAACCTGCGGTACGCTTTAACGCACACACGCTTTCCAAGCGTGCTCATTAAGCCACTCTGACACCTCTCCATGAATTTCTGATAATTATATATTTATGATATTATTAATTCTTATTAGTCAAAATGAATAGTTTATTGAATTTTCAGAAATTTTATATGAATCAAATCCTTTCTTTACGACTTTTTTGTCTAAACACAAACTCCAATGAAACCTTCGTCGATATTTAATTTATTCAAAAAAATAGCCAAGATAAGCTCATTTAAAGAAGATTATATTCAAACGCTAATTTCCTCAGGTGTAAAAATTATTGATTCAAAATCTGTATATATAGATAATTCTGTAGAAATATCTCCAGGTTCTACTATATACCCTTCGACCTATTTGATAGGAAAAACAAAAATTGCTTCAAATTGTATTATTGGTCCTAATACAACTATATCCAATTCATCTATAGGTAGTAATTCAATAGTTATGAGTTCAGTTATTTTGGATTCTTTTATAGGAGAAAATAATGAAATAGGACCTTTTTCCTTTATTAGGGAATCTTCTTCAACTGAAGAAAATGTAGTTATTGGAAATTTTGTTGAGATAAAGTCATCAAAAATTGGAAAGAATTCAAAATCTAAACATTTGTCATATATCGGAGATGCAGAAATTAATAAAAATGTTAACTTTGGAGCAGGATTTGTAATGGCAAACTATGATGGTAAAAATAAAAATAAATCTGTTGTAGAAGATAATGTATTTATAGGTTCAAATTCAACAGTAATCTCACCTGTAGTCATCAAAAATGATGCAATCATTGGAGCAGGGTCAGTTGTGAATAAGGATATTTTGTCTGGAGACAAAGTAGCAGGTAAACCTGCAAGGAGCATAAAAAATTAAAATATGGATTATTTTTTGTTTTTATTAATTACAATTTTTTCAGTGATTTTTTATATTTTTATTAATTTTTCATTAAGTATTTTGGGTTACAGGACTTTTGGTTTGAATAATGAAGAATCTGAGTCCTCTAATCAGACTGATGAAAAACCGCTAGAGCAGTCATCAAATAGACTATCATACGAAGCATATATATTAGCTATATTTATTAGAAACCTAATAATATGTATAGGTCTTAGTTCTTTCATACTTTTTCTTAACCAAACCGGATTATTTGATGATCTGATGAATACTAATTTGATTAGTCTATCAATCCTTTACTTTTTAATATTGGTGCTATCAATCGTAATAACTAATAAAATATTTTCTATTCTGAATAATAAATTATTTTTTCTAGCAACTTTTATAGGAAAATTTTTAGAATTTTTTGCAGGCATACCTAAATTTAATAAATTTATCAGATATATAGGTCTTCCTACTTCAAATGAATCTAATGATGATGATAAAGCTACAGCTACTCTAATTGAGACTTTAGATTTACTTGAATCAGATCAAATTCCAGCACATCAAGAAGATTTAATGATGATTAGAGGTATATTGAGAATGGATGACTTGAGAGTAAGTGAAATAATGAAGCCAAGACCAGATATAGTTGCGGCATCGATTGATGAGCCTATTAATTCTATAATTGAAAAAATGACAGTTGGAGGATACTCTAAAATCCCAATTTATAATTCAGACTTAGATAGTATTTTAGGAGTACTTTTCGCAAGAGATATTTTAGCATTACAAAGAGATAAAATAGACAAAAAAACTATCAACAATCTTATAAGACAGCCAATTTATATTCCAGAGTCTCAAAATCTTGAAACATTATTAAAAGAATTCCAAACTCATAACATATCTATAGGAATAGTACTTGATGAGCACGGAACTGTATCTGGGCTTGTTACAGTGATTGACCTTATAGAAGAAATAATAGGTGAACTATCTGATGAATTTGATGTTGACCCGCCCGAGATACAAGAAGTTCGTCAGGGAATTTTTATGCTTGATGCAACACTATCTATAGATCAAATTAATCGTAAATTAAATCTTAGGATAGATAGTGAGGGGATATCTACTATAGGAGGTTTTATATACTCTCAACTAGGCCGGATTCCTTCGAATGGAGATGTAGTCGAAACGTCAGATAGTTTTATAACTGTAAGATCTGTTGTGGGAAGAAGAATTCGAAGAGTTTCTTTGTCACTTAAGTAGAATAATCACTTATTTTTAGCTTCTATGTATTTTCAAAAAATAAATAATCGTTAGAATTTAAATATATTAAGAATCATCTGGGAGAAAAATTTTGAAGAATAAGTCATTTTTTTATCTGATGCTTGCAGCATCACTGATTCCATTTCTAGTTTCAGTATATTTCTGGTTTCTAACTACAGGCAATGAAATGGAAGCAATCTTCGTAGGTATCTGGGTACCATCAATTTTAAGTTTTGCTACATTACTTCAGGTAACTAAGAAATGAGTACAGAAGTTATAATATCAGGCGCATTTATTGTTGTTGCAATTCTTTTCATAGGAGCAATATTTACAGTACTGGAAATGGGAAAGACCGTCAAAGAAGAGGAACAAAAGGGAACTAAAAGATAAAGTGAATTATGCCCATAACTATGGTTGCTAATAACACTAAAACACCTATTATCTTAAGATTATTTTCACTCATATTATTATTCTATATTCTTTTATAAAAAATTAAAACAAAAAGAACCCATAAACTTTATGGGTTCTTTTTGTTTTCTTAGAGCTTTATAAGGGGTTAGTTTCCAGGAACTGCATCAACAACAACAGCTGAAGTGTGAGCAATATCACCTCCACCTGAAGCTGTTATAGCTATAGGAAATATTCCGTTACCATCTTCATCTTCCCAAGAAAATGAGCTTGTTGGCAAGGAAATTGTAGATTCAAAAGATCCTGCACCATCTGCAGATAGCGAAGAAACTCCTGATTTGTCGACCCCAACTACATTTTTACTAAAACCTGCTGTATTTATAGCTGAGATAGTAATTTCTGTGTTTGGTGTAAATCCTGATCCAATTAGATGAATATCTAAATTTTCAGAATTTCTACTCCATTCAATAGTACTTGATCCACCTGTTCCAACTGCTGTTAATCCTGATGTTGATCCAGCTTTACCTTCTTTACCAGCAGGTCCTGGTACTCCTGGTATTCCATCAGCTCCATCAGCTCCTGGTGCTCCTGGATTTCCTGGCTCACCTGGTAGCCCTGGTGCTCCTGGTTCTCCGGAAATTCCCGGTAGCCCTGGTGCTCCTGCTGCTCCAGCAGGTCCGGCAGGTCCAGTAGCTCCAGCACATGCGTACATGAATAATGAAGCAGTTACGATCGAAATTATCATTAATGATCTCTTCATATGTTTACCCCTTTATAAACAACCTTGATAAACCTATTACGAGCTCTAACAAAGCATAACTTATTTTTTGTTTATTGATTTATATCCATAATATTATACACGTATAACAATTTTTTTCATTATACAAATAATATTTATATAGTATATTTTATGCCAAATATACCCAAATCTTTATATCATGTTATTTATATTGGTTAATCAATGTCAAGTAAACTTAGTACAGATTGTTTAGATTTTTAATGATTTAGGATTATTTTAGACACTAAAAAATTAAAAAGAAAAAAATTTGCTTCATAAAAATAGTTTTAATTTTTCTAAATAATGTTATGATTTTTATTGTAACGAAATAATAATGATATAAAAGAAAGGTATAACTCCCCAATATTAATTAAGACAGTCAACGATGACTTCGGGGTAGAAAATAAATAAATTGTCCAAAGTAAACGATCCATCACTAAATAAATTACTCAAACATGATAAAGACACTGGTTCATCAGAAGCACAAATTATTTCTATGACTGGTAGGATCAATCAATTAAACGAACACTTTAAACACCATAAACATGATCAAGCTTCTCGAAGAGGGCTCCTAAAGATTGTTGGTAAAAGAAGAAGGCTACTAAAATATTTGAAGTCAAATGACTCAGATAAGTACGAGCAGGTTATTAAGTCCTTGGATATTCGAGGATAATCTTTTTCTATTTCTAGATCATTTGACTTTTAATTCTTTGTACTGGGGATTTTTTAAGTATGACTAAAAATATAAAAAAATATTCATTAGATATAAATGGAAATGAACTTAGTGTAGAAGTTGGTAGAGTTGCTAACCTCGCTAATGGTTCATGTGTGCTGACACTGGGAGAGACAGTAGTTCTAGCAACAGCATCTGCTCTAAGAGATGCTAAAGAAGGTGTTGATTTTCTTCCCATGACAGTTGATGTTCAGGAAAAAGCATATGCCTTGGGTAAGCTTCCAGGAGGATTTTTCAAACGAGAAGGGAGACCCACCACAGATGCTACTCTAGTATGCAGGCTTATTGACAGACCTCTTAGGCCTTTATTCCCAAAAAGTTATCACAATGACACACAAATTATTATAAGTGTTCTTTCTTCAGATGAAACAAATCCTTATGATGTACTTGGAATAATTGGTGCTTCAATATCCTTAGCAATTTCAGATATTCCTTTTCAAGATCCAGTTGGAGCATGTGTAATAGGACTAATTGAAGATGAGCTTATTGTTAATCCAACTTACGAACAACTTCAAGAAAGTAAACTTGATCTGACCGTAGCAGGTACAGAAGATGCTATTATGATGGTTGAGTCTGGTTCAGAATTTGTTGGGGAAGATATGTTGCTTGAAGCTCTAAAGCTGGCACAGGATGTTAATGGAAAAATTGTAGAGTTTATTAAAGAAATAGTAAAAGATATTGGTAAACAAAAATGGGAAATCGATGAATCTGATGATTCTTTGGAAGATATAAAAAATAAAATTAATTCAAATTACCTAGAGGATATACAAAAAATCGTAAGGTCTAGTGATAACAAAACTGAGAAAATAAACAAATATAATTCCTTAAGGGAAAAAATAGTTGCAGAAAATTCTGAAGAGTTTGAGGAAGAAAGTATAAATATTTCTTTAGACTCAATTGAAAAAAAAGAGATAAGAAATGCTTTATTGAATGATGGAATCCGTCCAGATGGTAGAGATTTTGATGAGATTAGAGAATTATCTTCAGAGGTAAGATATTTGCCTAGAGTACATGGATCAGGTATTTTTACGAGAGGTGAAACTCAAATATTAAATGCGGTTACTTTGGCTCCATTGGCTGAGGCTCAAAAATTAGATGGTTTTAATCCTGTAAAGGAAAAGTTTTTTATACATCATTATAATTTCCCTCCTTTTTCAGTTGGTGAACCAGGTAGAATGATGACCGGTAGAAGAGAGGTTGGACATGGAGCTCTTGCTGAGAGAGCAATAATTCCTGTTCTTCCTAGTCTGGAAGATTTCCCTTATACAATAAGGTCTGTATCTGAAGCTTTATCCTCTAATGGTTCAACTTCTATGGCATCTGTTTGCTCATCCTCACTTGCATTAATGGATGCAGGAGTGCCAATTTCTTCACCTGTTGCTGGAATAGCTATGGGGCTGATTACAGATGAAAGTGGAAAATTTGTTGTCCTTACTGATATACAAGGAGCGGAAGATCATATTGGTGATATGGATTTTAAAGTTGCTGGAACAAAAGACGGTGTGACAGCTCTTCAAATGGATATAAAGGTCAAAGGTATAACTTTTGAAATAATGGAACAAGCTTTAGAGAAAGCTAGAATAGCAAGACTTCAGATATTAGATCATATGTCATCTACTATTTCTGAAGTTAGTAAAGAAGTTTCTAAATATGCTCCGAAAATCACTACAATTAATGTCCCTCAAGAAAAAATTGGTGCTGTTATAGGGTCAGGTGGAGCAACAATTAAAGGTCTACAAACAGAATTTGATGTTTCCATTAATATTGATGAGGATGGAAAAGTAATGATAGGAGCTAATAATTCTGAAACAGCAGATAAAGTTGTTAGCGCTATTAACTCCATTATCAAAGATGTTGAAACAGGTGATGTTTATAATGCAAAAGTTGTTAAGTTGATGAATTTTGGAGCTTTTGCAGAAATTCTTCCTGGGAAACAAGGTCTTATTCATATAAGTGAGATTTCTACTGAAAGGGTAGAAAATGTAGAATCTGTTCTATCAGTAGGAGATAATGTAGAAGTTAAAGTAATTAAGGTTGATAAGCAGGGGCGAATAGATCTTTCTATCAAAGCTTTACTTGGAGACTCTTCAAATGATATTGATGAAATAAATGATGATAATGATCTTAAAAAATCAAGAAGGTCAGGTAAGAGGAAACAGGTCGGAGGATAAAATGATTAATGTTAGTGTTAATGGAGCATTAGGAAGAATGGGATCTACAGTTTGTGGAGCGATTTTAGCTGATCCAGAAACTGAGCTTGTGGATTCTGTGGACTTTAATTCTAAAGAAAATCAAACAACAAATAATAAAACTATTCATTCTAGCTACGAATTCTTATCCTCAGAAAACAAACCAGATGTGATCGTTGATTTTACAAATCGAGATGGATTACTAGATTTAGCAAAAAAAGTATCTCCTCTTGGAATACACATTGTTAGTGGATCAACAGGTTTGTTGGATGAAGATTACGAAGTTTTAAAAAAATTAGCTGATAAAAATTCTTCCGGAATCTTATCTGCATCAAATTTTGCAATTGGAGCAGTACTAATGATGGAGCTTGCATCGATTGCTGGAAAATATTTTGAGTATGCAGATTTAATTGAGAGTCACCATGAAAATAAGATTGATGCTCCTTCTGGAACAGCTATATCAATTGCGGAGGCTGCTGCCTCAAAAAGACAAAATGATTTCAAACAAAATGAAGTTGAAAAAGAGACTATAAATAATACCAGAGGGGGATCTTTAGGAGGAGTTCAAATCCACTCCGCTCGAATGCCAGGCAGAGTTGCTAGACATGAATTAGTTTTTGGAGGTTTAGGCCAAACATTTACTATGCTACATGACTCTATTGACAGACAATCATTTATGCCAGGAGTTATACTTGGTGTCAAAGAAATCTTAAGTCGTAAAGAATTGGTAGTTGGATTAGATAAAATAATGGGTATTTAAATATGGATATTAGAAATGCTAACATTGGGATAATTGGTTCAACAGGTGCAGTAGGAGTTGAGGCTCTAAAGCTTCTTTCTGAGCTTGCACATCCAGTAGATAAAATTCAGCTTTTTGCATCTGAAAGATCTAAAGGGAAAAAAGTTCCGTACTTGGGTAGTGAATTGACAGTAAAGACTTCCTCAGATGAATCATTTAAGGAAATTGATGTTGCTTTAATATCTGTTAGTTCTGAAGTTAGTAAGGAACTAGCTCCTCAAATTGTAAAAAACGGTGGAGTTGTTATTGATGATGGATCTGCATATAGAATGGAAAAAAATGTTCCATTAGTTGTTCCTGAAATAAATGAAATAGATCTAGAATTTCATGAAGGGATTATCTCTATT
>JAZANE010000038.1:0-6723 GCA_036228785.1 Chloroflexota bacterium | reverse complement strand
AATTAATGATGCCAACAGACTCTCAATTTGATGCTGTTTTGAAACTTATAGAGCAGGCAGAACAATCTCTTGCAAACTCCAAATTACTTCTAGATAATTCTGTTAGAAATGTGGACACATCTTTAATTTCTTTGACTGAAGCTGTAAACAATTATTGTGATATAGACACACTCCCTAACCGAAAAGACGTTTGCGTTGAGCTAAGTAATTATCCTATTAGCAAATCAATAACAGACAATATTCTTGATGAAATTTTTACATGTTGTAATGCAAATACTACTGAGATGAATCTTTCAAAAGCACTAATAAATTCTAATTCTAATTATTCAAACTCTATAGAGCAAGTTGATGTTAACAATAAACTGGTAGAGAGTTCAGAAGCCTCTTTGAAAGATGCTAATAACACCCTGCATAATCTAAAAAATCCAACTTTAAATGATATTCAGAGGTTGACTAAACTAGAAGAACAAGCAGAAAAAAATCTTCAGAAAAGATTACTAGCTTTAGAAGAAATGAAATCAGGTAGTGATCCCCTAGATATAAAATTAGCTCAAGAAAATTTAGAAAAAAATAAGCTTGCCCTGGAGAGAGTTGAGGCTGGAACAGATCAAAATGATATAGATATCCAAAAACTAGTAGTAGAACAGGCAAAAGAAAGTTTATCTAAAACCAAGATAAAAGCATTGTTTGATGGGGAAATTTCCTCTATTAACTTTAGGCAAGGAGAATTTATTTCTGCTGGTCAAAGTATGTTTACATTATCTGATCCCTCTACAATGCAAATGGATATAGTTGCATCAGAAGCTGAGTTTGTAGATATGAGTCCTGGTATGTATGGTATTGTTTCATTGGACTCTAAACCCTTTCCTCCTTCACTTATCCAGATTACATCTATTTCGAACGTTCCAAACGTAACTCAAGGAATTGTCACTTACCCAGTTGAAGCAAGATTTATTAGAGGATTTGAAGTAATTAGTGTAATTCAAAAATTTACTCCTTTATTAGATTCTTTTTCAGGAATGGACTTAGATAATATACCAGGAATACCAGGAATGCCAGGAATGCCAGGTATGCCAGGAATGGGAGCAAATAATTTAGCTGATATTGAAATGCAAGAATTACAAGGTTTATTATCTTCTTTACTTTCCGAAGAGCTTCCTGCGGAAGGTATGAATGGAACAGTTACTTTACTTAAAGACTCAGTTGAAGATGTACTAATACTACCTTCTGAAGCACTAGTAGTAGATAAGAATAAAATAGAGGTGATTACATCTATATCAAATGATGAAATAATTTTTACAGAAGTAAAGACAGGATTAACTGATGGTAAGAAGACCGAAATTTTAGAAGGCTTAAACGAAAATGATTCAATTTATATAAAAAGAATAGGACAAGTAACTCGACAAAAAGAGGAATCAACTAAATCTATTGATGAACTTACTAGAGGGAAACCTCCAATGCCAAGAGGTGATAAAAAGTGATAGAACTGTCAAATATTTCAAAAATTTTTGACACAGGTTTCAATCAGGTCAATGCATTATCAGAAATAGACGTAAAAATTGATCAGGGTGAATTTGTTGCGATTAAGGGACCTTCAGGTTCAGGTAAAAGTACGATGATGAATATAATTGGTTTACTTGATCGACCTACAAAAGGTAAATATTTTCTAGGCAATAAAGATGTTTCTACACTCAATGATAATAAAAGGTCCTTAATACGCAGAAATCTTTTTGGTTTTGTTTTTCAAAACTATAACTTAATACCTAGACTTTCAGCTGTTAGACAAGTTGAAATGCCACTAATTTATAGAAGAGATAAAGATAAAAGGAAAAAATCTATTTTGGCTCTGAGTAAACTTGGATTAGCAGAAAGAATTTCTCATTCTCCTGTAAAACTTTCAGGTGGAGAGCAGCAGAGAGTTTCTATAGCCCGAGCATTAGTTGGAGAACCTAAAGTTATATTAGCTGATGAACCTACAGGTGCACTTGACTCCAAAACAGGAGAGGAAATAATTCAAATTTTCAAGTCTCTTTCTGAGGAAGGAATTACAGTAATTATGATTACTCATGATGAATCAGTTGCACGTGAGGCTCAGAGAATTATTGAGATGAAAGATGGAATGGTAATTTAGGAGTAATTTTGAATATTTTTGATGCAATAAATTTTGCTTTTAGGTCAATTATTTCAACACCACTAAGAAGTGGACTTACAGCATTAGGAGTAATAGTTGGAGTAACCTCTGTGATAGTACTTGTTTCATTAGGAGAAGGTATAAAAAAGCAAGTTGAAGAGGAAATTACAGCATTAGGTACAAATCTATTATTTATTACTGCAAGTTCTGATGATTCTTCTACAGGAGTTTCTGGAGGTAGAAATTCCGGTACATCACTAACACTAAGTGATTCTGAAAAATTACTTGAAAGAAATATAGCAGGAGTTAGAAACATAGCTCCTCAAATTGATTTCCCTGCTCAACTTATAGCCGGTAATTACAATACAGAAGCTAATGTTTATGGTACAACTCCTGAATATATAGATGTTACTTCAACAGAAACTTTAGAAGGAGAGTTTATTACTCAAAAAGATGTTGATACGAAAGCACTTAGAATGATTTTAGGATCTGAAATATCTAAAAAACTTTTTCCTCAAGGTAATCCTGTAGGAAAAATTGTTAGGCTTAGTTTGTTTAACAGATTTGATTTTAGATTTGTAGTAAGTGGTGTTATGAAACCTAAAGGAGGAGAAGGGGATGATGATTTTTCTGTTTTTATTCCTGTATCCACTATGCAAAATAGAATAGCTTTTCTAAAAAATCCTACAGGAGATGTGAATGTTTTCAGAATTTTAGTTAGATCTGAAGACGAATATGATAAATCTATCATTTCAAATTTTTTATCAGAAAACTTAAAAGAAATTCATGGTGTTGAGGAGCCTGATTTTGAGATTACTAGTATGGATCAACTTTTAGAAGCTGCGAACCAAGTTTCTGGAGCATTGACTTTATTTCTTGGATCTATAGCTGGTATATCTCTTCTTGTTGGTGCTATTGGTGTTGGAAATATAATGTTGGTAAGTGTCACCGAGAGGACTAGAGAAATAGGAACATTACGATCTATCGGAGCAACTAAGTCAGATATAAGACTTCAATTTATCACAGAAGCGCTGACAATTTGTTTATTAGGTGGATTATTAGGAATAATTATAGGTATAATAATCAGCTTAAATCTTAGTGGAATATCTTTCGGAGAAGAAGATAATTTGACCGCAGTTATATCATTCTCTAGTGTATTATTAGCATTTGCAGTTTCTTTTTTAGTTGGACTTATAAGTGGAGCATATCCTGCTTACAGAGCTTCAGAATTAGACCCTATTGAAGCTCTCAGGAGCGAGTAAATTAGTGTTTATAAAATACATTTTGAAGGCCGACAATACTATCAAGTTTTTCTTCAAATGATTTTGAATTATTAACGTTTGCAAATGGTAAATTTAACTTAATTTTTTCACTATTATTCTTAACAACTATAGAAACAGGAATTTTTCCTTCATTGTCTAATAATATTCTTGTAATATCATCCATAAGATGTTTGTTACTAGAATGTTTTTGTGTATCTAAGGTTATTATTATTTCTCTTATTTCATTAACATTTTCTTTTGCAATTTCTTCTATTGGAGAATTTTCGTTTTTCATTTTTAGATTATATTCCTCTTTAGTTATTATTGGAGTTTGTGATTTTAGATTATTTTGCAAATTAGATTGATCTTGAAAGGAGAAGATTTCAGCACTATCATACCATATAGAATTTTCTCCGTTCCTATTATTAATTTTGCCTTTTATTTTAGCTAAAGGGTTATGAACCCATATATCTACTTCGCTTAGTTTGTTTTGCCAAACCATAAGATCAATTGAACCATCCACAAGTTCTAGTTTTACGATCATGAACTCTGAACCTTTTCTAGAAGTTCTCTTTTCATAGGACTTAACTTCTGCAATAAATGTATGTTGACGATTAATATCGACTCTTTCAATTTGTTGCAGAGAGACTATTATTTCTTCATTTATTTGTTTGATTCTCATCATTTTTTTGTGATTAGGATTTTCTGTGAAAGAAACACCCATAACTTCTTGTTCCCAAAACATTTTTTGACTATTGTCCGTATTGGTTTCATGAATTTCAATAAAATTAACTGGAGTTTCAACTTCTTCTCCAAATAGATCAAACATAGTAGACTGATTACTATTTCTTAGCTTAGTTATACTATTTATTTGTATAAGTATTCTTTCGATTGAATCCAGTAATCCACCTCTATCTCCAAATTCATCAAAACTACCTGATTTAACCAAACTTTCTAATATTTTTTTATTTATCCAAGAAGAATCTACTCTTTTACAAAAATCTATCAATGATTCAAAATATCCATTTTCTTCTCTTTCTAGGATTATTTTTGATAATGAAATTTCGCTAACATTTTTCAAAGAAGAAAGACCATATGTAATTACTCTTCCTTCTTCATTACTGATAATTTCAAAATTTACATTTGAAGTATTTATATTAGGTTTTAAGATTTTTAGTTCAGTTTTTCTTAGTTCATTAACACACACCGATATTTTATCTGTATTGTTAATTGAAGAATTTAAGAGAGCTGTAAAATATTCTATTTTATAATTAGCCTTAAAATAGGCTGTCCAATAAGCAATCATAGCGTATGAAACACTATGCGCTTTATTAAAAGCATATCCTGCAAATGGTTCAATCAATTCAAAAACTTCATTGCTTAATTTTTCATCAAACCCTTTTTCTATAGACCCAGAAATAAATCTACTTTTTTCAGCTTGCATTACTTCTTTTATTTTTTTTCCCATAGCCTTTCTTAAGATATCAGCTTCACCTAATGTATATCCTCCAAATGCTTGAGCTATTTTTAGTACTTGATCTTGGTAAACTATTATTCCGTAAGTTTCAGCTAAAATTTCTCTTAATGTCTCATGAGGATATGATATTTTTTCTTTACCATATTTTGATCTTATAAATCTATCTATATGTTCCATAGGGCCAGGTCTATAAAGAGCTATCATAGCAGCTATATCAGATATACTTGTAGGTTTTAATTCTTTGATATATTTTCTCATTCCAACAGATTCTAATTGGAATACTCCGAATGTATCTCCTTTAGATAAGAGTTCAAAGGTATTGTTATCAGATTTTGAAATTTCATAAATATCAAATTCTTTTTCAGTTCTTTTTTCTATTATTTCAATAGTCTTGCTAATGATTGTTAAATTGGTTAATCCTAGAAAGTCCATTTTTAATAGACCTACATCAGCTATTGCTGCCATTGCATACTGAGTAGTTGGGGGAGCGTTTTCCTCTCCTGAAGTAGAAATCTGTAAAGGCACGTCATTAGTTAAGTTGTCCTGAGAAATTACAACTCCCGCTGCATGTGTAGATGCATGTCTAACTGTGCCTTCTAATTTTTGAGCAAATTCAACAACTTTTTTATTATCAGAATCGTTAAGTAAAGACTTAAATTCTTCAATTTCAAGAGCATCTTTTATTTTAGTCCCTACCTTCGTAGGAATAATCCCTGCTAGTTTATCTCCAACAGAAATAGGTAAATCTAAAACTCTTGTAACATCTCTTACGGCAGCCTTTGCCCCCATAGTTCCAAATGTAATTATTTGAGCTATATGTTCTTTTCCGTATCTCTCAACGCAATATTTCATTACTTCATTTCTTTTATCATCCTCAAAGTCCATATCAATATCAGGCATTTCTTTTCTTTCAAGGTTTAAGAATCTTTCAAAAACTAGATTATGTTCCATTGGATTTATTTTTGTGACATCTAGGCAGTAAAGCACAAGACTAGCTGCAGCGGATCCTCTTACAGCAGATAAAATATTTTTTGAATTAACAAAGTTAAAAATGTCCCAGCATACTAAAAAGTAATCAGGAAATTTACTTTTTTCTATAACTTCTAATTCATAATCCAATCTCTCAATTAATTCAGGAGTAC
The DNA here is from genome assembly GCA_036228785.1 of Chloroflexota bacterium. Taxonomy (GTDB): domain Bacteria; phylum Chloroflexota; class Dehalococcoidia; order Lucifugimonadales; family Lucifugimonadaceae; genus TMED-70. The sequence continues at coordinate 711 of JAZANE010000038.1, read as the reverse complement.
TTTCATTGAATTTATTACTTAATCCTTTATAGGTTAATTCTCTTAAGTATTCCATTGAAGATTTATTATCTGGACAATCATATTTAGGCAAAAGTGCTTTTGAAAAATCTAGATTAATATTACATCTATCGCTTATTTCTAAAGTATTACTTAAACCTGAAGGGATCTCACTCCATTCATTCCACATTTCTTCTGTGGATTTTATATAGTAATTATCGTCATCAAACTTAAATCTATTTGGGTCATTTATATTTGAGTTGGTTTGTAGGCACATCAATAGTTCATGTGCTTCATGATCATGCTTATCCACGTAATGATTATCATTTGTAATAACAATTGGTAAGTTATTATTTTTACTTATTTCTATTAATTTTTTATTTATTTCTTTTTGATGAGGAACTCCTATATGATCCATTATTTCTAAGTAAAATCTATCTCTAAAAACGTCAGAAAACCATCCATATGTTTGTTTGATTTTTTCTTCATTTGTAGAAATTATTGATCTTGATAGTTCTGATGAAGGACAACCAGAAAGAACTATTATTCCTTCATTATTTTTTTCTAAAATATTTTTATCAATTCTTGGTTTATAATAAAAACCATTTAAGTTTGCATGAGTGGTTAATTTCATTAAGTTTCTATATCCAGTCACATTTTCTGCAAGAAGTGTTAGATGATATGGACTTTTCTCCTCATTTGTTTTTTTCAAAC
>JAZANE010000037.1:0-2748 GCA_036228785.1 Chloroflexota bacterium | reverse complement strand
AAGAACATAAATGGTATAAAAATTATCCAAGAACCAATAATCACTTTAGAAAGAATAGATTTGTAAGTAGTTTTCTTCAGGTAGTAAATAGCCATATAGGATAAAAGGGAAAGTAAAAGAAGAATAGCAACATGAAAAATCATATTAACAGTTGTAAAAATCCAAAATGGAATTAATAACATTATTATGTAAAAAGCTGATGTTTTAATTTGAAAGCCGTAAACTAAACTTATGGTAGAGGTCAATAAAACTGACGATACATAAAAAATTGACCAAATTCTCCACAATTGCTCTTCTGGAAAAAGTCCAACCAACAAAATTTTTCTATTTACTTCTATTAATGTCCAGTCAGAAGTGAAAACAAATGTAAAAAATAAAGAGAAAATATAATAAATAAAATAAGCTCCAAATATAGTCAAAAAAACATCTAATTTAGATGCTAATAAATTATCTCTAATCCAAGTAAATAATTGCATTAGGCTCCTATCCTTGTAACTCTTCTATTCAAGAAATTCATAAATAAAGATATGAATAAACTTAATCCCAAAAAAGTTACTAAAATGAGTGATAACATTGGCAATGCATGCCCAGCGTTATTCATTATGGTTCTTGATACCATGAACACATCAGGATAAGCAATTGCAACAGATAGACTAGAGTTTTTAGTTAAGTTTAGGTATTGATTTGTCAGCGGAGGAATTATTGATCGAAGTGCTTGGGGTAAAATAATCAGTGTTATCCTCTGGTATGAGCTAAATCCCAATGCCTGTGCTGCCTCAGTTTGACCTTTGGGTAAACTTTGAATACTTCCTCTAACTATTTCTGTGATAAATGTACCAGTATAAAGAACTAGTGCAAATAAAATAGCCGCAAATTCAGGAGAGAGTAAAAATCCACCAGATTGAATATATGTACCATATTCATTTACTTCCAATGAAGGGACATCTGTATATAAATCAACTCCCAAAATAAAGTATGTTACAGAAGCAATTGAAATAAAAAAAACAAAAGAAATTATAGTAGGTGAAAAAAAATTAACATTTTGATCACGATATTTATTAAGATAAGATCGTAAGAATAAGCTTACAATAATGCTGATTAAAATTATCAAAAACCATAAGGATCCATTTTCTAAAGAATTTACAAAAGGTAGTAGTATTCCCCTATTGGACCAAACTGATAATCCACCAAAAGTTAATGCATCTGAAATTTGAGGAAGTTGAAGTAAAACTAACTGCCAAAATATAATTTGAATAAGTAATGGTGTATTCCTAATAAACTCAACATAACCAGCAGAAATTTTATTTATCAAGAAATTTTTAGATAATCTAGCTAACCCCATAAATACACCTAAAGTTGTCGCTAGCAAAATACCAATAAAGCTTACTCTAATAGTATTTATTATTCCGACAAAATAAGCTTGCCATCTGGAATCGTTACTAGAGTAATCAGTAAATAATGTATGACTAATTCCAAAACCAGCCCTACTACTTAAATGACCAAATCCGAGATCTAAACTAAAGGCTCTTGTGATCAAATAAAACAGAAAAAGTATCATAAAAAAAGAAAATATCAATTGAACAATTAGCTTTCTAAATGACCTATCATAAAAAAGGATTTCAAGCTTTTTGTTAATTGATTCTTCTGATTTAAGTTGCTGGAATAAAGATGTAAACATATTAGATATAACCTACAGGGTATTAGTTACCCTGTAGGTTAATACTATCTAGAAAGACTATCCTATCTGAATGGAGGAGCGTAAATTAATCCGCCTTCAGTCCATTGAGCATTAAGGCTACCTTCTCTTGTCAAACCAAGTGGAACTAGATGCTTATCATATACCTCACCATAGTTACCCACTTGAGATATAACATTTTGCATAAAGTCTACAGGAATTCCAAAAGAAAAATCTGGAGCCTCTCCACCGTCAAAACCAACACCAAGTAATCTTGCCATACCTGGATCTGTTGGATTTGCTGCCATAGCAGCAACATTGGAACTATCAATGCCACTTTCTTCTGCCTGCATCATTCCAAAAACAACCCATTGAACAACATCATAGAATTCACTATCGTTATCTCTTGTTAGAGGTCCAAGTGGCTCTTTGGATAATGTCTCTGCCAATACTACATGATCATTAGGATTAGCAAAACCAGCTCTTTTAGAAGCAAGACCAGACTTATCTGTAGTCCAACCATCACATCTTCCTTCTTCATATGCTGCTTGTAGAGGATCGTTAGTTTCAAACGTTAAAGGTGTATAAGGTATTCCTGCAGAACTGAATCTATCATCTAAATTCAACTCAGTAGTTGTTCCTTGAAGCACACAAACTGTTGTACCTGCCATTGATTCAATTGAATCATAACCGCTACTAGCCTTAACCATCATACCTTGACCATCATAGAATGTAGGCGCTGTAAAATCATTACCTAAATCTCTATCTCTACTTGCTGTCCAAGTTGTGTTTCTAATAAGTAAGTCAATTTCATTAGCAGCCAAAGCTTCAAAACGAGCAGAAGCTGTTAGTGGAACATACTCAACTTTACTAGAATCTCCTAAAATTGCAGCTGCAACAGCTTTACAGAAATCAATATCAAAACCTTCAAATTCTCCAGCAGAATTAACCACTCCAAAACCTGTTAGGTTGTCATTGACACCACAAACCAACTCTCCTCTTTCAAGAACAGTTGTAAGAGTATTACTTGAACTATCGCTAGTAGAAGCAGATGACTCTTCTTCACTGCTACA
>JAZANE010000036.1:0-12059 GCA_036228785.1 Chloroflexota bacterium | reverse complement strand
TATTTATATTTTGATTAATTTTGAAATTTTTAATTATTTTGTCATTTATGTACAGACTACCCCTTCTAATTGAAATTTTTTCCATTGGCAATCCAATAATTCTTTTAATATGATTTGTTGAATGTTTGTCACAAAAAAATATGACGACTTTGTATCTATCAAGATTTATAGAATCATTCATTTTTTCCGCTAAATAGTAATTCCCTTCATGATAATTAGGCTCCATACTGTGACTATTGATACTAGAAACCTTGAAAATAGTAAATTTTTTCCTAAAAAAAATTATATTTATAAAATTTTTAACAAAAGGACTTATCAAATTTTGGACATTTAGCATAATATATATTTTATAACTATAAGAAATTATTGAACAAGGAGCAAAAATGTTATCAAATCTTTTCGAAAAACTATTTAATGTACAAGAAGCAACTAGTCACTGTGATATTCCATGTGGAATTTATGATCCTCGTGACGCAATACAGGCTGCTCAAACAGTTGTAAGAATGACAGAATTACTTGAAGAATTAGATTTTTCAAATGGTCCATCAGCTTCACTGGGGAACTCAATGGCAAGATTCGTAGCAGCAAAAGAGGAACATGCAAAAAAAGCTAAAGACGATATCTTAGTCATATGGACAGACTATTTTAAGCCTGAACATTTAGAAAAATATCCAGATCTTCATGAAAAAGTTTGGAATGCCTGTAAATTAGGTTCTTTTGTAAAAGTTAATGTTGATTTAGCAAAAGCAAAAGATTTTAAAGCAGCACTTGAAGAAATTGGAGATATCTTCTGGGAAACTAAAAAATAAATTATTATCTCTAGGCAAGATAATAATTCTTGCCTAGAGTTCTCTAACAAACAGTATTAAGGATAAAATTAAGAGAGTTACACCTAAAATTTTTCTTAATTGCTTATCATCTACAATCTTTACAAATCTTGATCCAAAATACATCCCCAAAATAGTTGGCAAAACTATTGATACGATTAAATAGTAGTCTAGGTCTCCTGAAAAAGAATGACCCAAGTATGCTGATATTCCAACTAAAATTGATAAAAGAAGATTTATACCTCCAGCAGTCTTTATGTTCATCTTTAAAAAATAAACAAAAGCCGGAACTCTAAGAACTCCTAGAGCTAAGCCAACAGTACCTCCAAAATATGAGATTAGTATTCCAACAAAAAATTCTCTTATAGATCCTTTGGATTGAGTATTGTTTTTAGTGTCAGAAATTTTGTAAAAGGTCATTACTAATCCAGAAATAATTAAACAAATAATCATTATTATTATTAGGTATAATTCAGGAATTTGAAAAGCATAATAGCCTCCTAAAAATGCTGCGATCATCGATGGAACAGAAATTACTAATGAAGATTTAAGTGGTACTCTGCCCTGCTTAATTGCTGGGATTAGTCCAGCAAATGATCCAAAAATAACAGCAAGTAAGTTTGTAGATGCAGCTATGATAGGTTCAATACCTAATATGATTATAACTGGTAATCTTATTGCACCTAGAGCTATTCCCAAAAAACCACCCAAAAAACCAATAAGTAAACAAATAATGGACAAAATTATATATAGATAAATTGAATTCTCCATAATATCTAGACAATCAAGTGAGGAACAATAGCTAAAAGTACTCCAGCAACAGTAGCAGTTCCAATAACTCCTGCAATATTTGGCCCCATAGCATGCATTAGAAGATAGTTGTCTGGATCTTCTTTAGATGCCTCATTTTGTACAACTCTAGCAGCCATAGGTACAGCTGAAACTCCTGCAGCTCCAATCATTGGATTAATTGGTTTAGTTAAGAATAAATTCATAATTTTAGCCAAAATTATTCCTGCAAAAGTAGCAAAAATAAATGAAACCAAACCAAGAATAAAAATCGATATAGTTTCTAACTTTAGAAAAACATTTGCGGGCATTGTTGCTCCTACAGATAAACCTAAGAAAATAATTACTATATTCATCAATTCATTTTGTGCTGTTTTAGCTAATCTATCAACTACTCCTGATTCTCTTAGTATATTTCCAAACATCATGATAGATATTAGCGGAGAAGCATCTGGAACTAATACACTTACAATAATTATTGTAAAAATTGGAAAAAGAAGTTTTGTTCTCTTAGATATTTTCTTTTCTGAATATTCCATTCTTATTTTTCGTTCTTTTTTGGTAGTTAACAATCTAATAATTGGTGGTTGAATAATAGGAACTAATGCCATATAAGAATAGGCTGCAACAGCGGTTGCACCAACAATATCGCTCATTTCATATAAAGGTAAACTGTTACCAAGTTCTCTCATTCTAGTAGAAATAAAAATTGTTGTTGGTCCATCAGCTCCTCCTATTATTCCAATTGATGAAGCCTCAAGCAAACCAAAATTAAAAAAAGGCGTAAGACTGATTAATAATGCCCCTAACAAGGCTGCAAAAACACCTACTTGAGCTGCAGCTCCAAGCAATAGTGTTTTTGGATTTGATAAAACAGGTTCAAAATCAGTCAGAGCTCCCATCCCTAAAAATATTAGTAAAGGTAATACGTCATTGTTCATTCCTATATTTTGAAAAATCCTAAGAAAGCCATCAGGTTCTCCATTGCCTCCCTCTCTAAGTAATTCTCCCATAGGTAAATTGGCTAATAAAATTCCTGTTGAAATAGGTACTAAAAGTAGAGGCTCCTTCTTTTTGTAGATACCAAAATAATAAAGAAATCCTGAAATAAACCACATAATTATCATTCTGGGATTTGAAATTAAGTCGTTTATTCCTTCAATTAATGGCTCTATATATTCAATCATAATGACAGCTAACTTATCTCAACTAATGGTTGATCGTACTGAACATTATCATCTACTTCAACAAATATATTTTGAACTTTACCTTTTTTATTGGAAGATATCACATTTTCCATTTTCATTGATTCTATAACAAGCAATGGGGTTCCAGAATCAACATTTTCTCCAGTCTCAACCAAAACTTTCAATACTTTTCCTGGCATTAGAGCCTTAATTGAATTATTATCAATTTTAGCGTTTGTATTTTCTGGTAAGCTTTCAGTTTCATTTTTTTCTTGACTTAAATTCTCTTTAGGTTTTTCTATTTTCTGAGAAATTTTTGGTTGAGAAGTTTGATTCAAAATCTGAGAACTATCTTTATTGACTACTATCAATTCTCCATTCACAGATACTTCGTATGAATCTATATATTCTGTAATTATTTCTACATCAAATGTTTGACCATTTATACTTAATTTATACTTTCTCAAATTAGGACCTTCTAGCTTTCTTTTGCATCATTCTTGATCTATTAATAGTAACCCATGCAGATTCATAAGAATTTTGATTAGGTTGACTTACTATTTCTCCTTTATCATTTTCATACAAGGAAACAGCAACTGCGGCTGCAATTTCACTCGTTTTATTCCTACTTTTTTGAAATAGAGAAACTGCAATTGCTGCAGCTATATCTAAAAGACTATCCTGCTTTTCATTTGATAAATTTTTGTTTTCAGATATTTGTTTACCATAAGTTTTATTTTCAAAAAAAGTAAGTAGCTTAATAGAAATCAAAATTAAGATTAGAACTATAAAAACTACAAAAATTCCTATAATAAATAAATATAAACCTTCAAGTAATGAATTATTCAAAAGTCTCCTCGTTTACAGCAAAATGCTGATTATCAGCTATCGACATTATACTATTATTTTGAGAAATTTGAACTGAAATTAATCTGCCATTTATTTGAAGTATTTTGTTTGTATAATTTTCTAAATTGATTTTTTCAAAATCTGAATTCATTTTTCTAAATTGTTTAATTGAATCATCCAGAGAAATTCTTTCGAAGCTTATTGGAGAATTAAAAGGAGTTTGAGCCAGTTTCGAAAGATCAAGCTTAGGTATAGAGCCTATTTTTTTATAACCACCGGTTGTCTGGGAATCGTTAAGTAAAATTATAGGAATTCCATCTGGAGGGAGCTGTACTGTTCCAACTGATACTTCAGATGATATTTCATTTTGATCATTAAAATAACTTAATGGATCTCCTTTCAATCTTAGGCCTTGCCTACTTAATTGATCTGAAACTAAATAATCCATCTTTTCAAAATCATTAATAAAATTATTACTTATGTTATCCTCAAATATTATTTTTATTTTCTCAGAATTAAAAATATTTTTTTCAAAAAAATCATTCTTAAGTATCATCAAACTAGAATTTATATTATTCCAGAAATTTATTTTATCTCCTGCAGAAATTTTTAATTTTTCAGTAATATTTGAGGGTTGATGATAAGATTTAGAATTTAATATATCTTTAATTTCATAGCCGCCTGAAATAGAAAGATAATAAATATTGCCTTTAGAGGTATATGGTAGAAATAATTCATCTCCTTTAGATACGTTTATAGATGAATTTGTTTGATAAACAAAATTATTGTTAATTGAAAAAATTTCAGAGGGTCCTGTTACAGAAATCAATGCTTCCTTATGGAAAATGCAGGTAAAAGGTCCATTAATTACCTCGATACATGCTTCATCAATTTTATTTTTTACCAGTTTATTTGCTAGTTTATAAGAAAATAAATCTAAACATCCTGATTGAGAAACTCCATACTTCTTTTGAGCAAACCTTCCTTCATCTTGAAAGCTAGATAACATACCTGTACTTATAATTTCAATCATAATTTTACAAACCTTAATTGAGAAATATTTGATAAAAGTGAAGGTGGATTTGCATCAACATCAAACAAACTAAGTTCAGTTCTGCCAATAATATTCCAACCTCCAGGAGACTCAAAAGGGTATATACCTGTTTGTTTACCTGCAATACCAACAGAACCAGCAGGAACTTTTATTCGAGGAGTGGATAATCTTGGAAATGAAATTCTTTCATCTAGTCCACCTAAATAAGGAAACCCCGGCATAAAACCTATCATATAAATTCTGTATGTTGCGGAACTGTGAATATTTATAATACTTTCCTCTGAAATATTCAGTTTTTTAGACATAATTTTTAGATCTGGACCAAATTCTCCACCATACTTAACTGGAATTTCTAAAACTTTATCATTTGACACATTTTTGTCATAATTATCTAAAATTTCAAACATAAGAGACTCTATTTTTTTCTTGAGAGCTTGATAATCAATAGTTAAATTATCATAATTTATCACCAAACTTTTATAAGTTGGATAAATATCTTTAATAAATAAATTGTTGTATAAGCTTTTCTCAGTTTTAGAAAAAGCAAATTGAACAAGTTTATTTGTATAAACGTCTATATTTTTTCCAAATTCTATTACAAGGGTTGAATCTCCATGAAAATTTATTTGGAAAATTTCTCTCATTAAATTATTTTAGACATAGGTGTAATAGTGATATTATTTTTTTCAAAAGAAGTATTTATCTTTTTGGCGATTTCTACAGCGCCTTTTGTATCCCCATGCAAACAAATTGAGTCAAAATCAACATTTATTACACCTCCATCAAAAGTCTTTAGTTCTTTTTTTTGGACCATTCTTATTGTTCTTTCTACAATTAGATCTGAATCTTCAATTACTGACCCTTCAATTGAACGAGGGCACAAAGTTCCATCTTGCATGATTTGTCTGTCAGCATAGGTTTCTTTAGCAATTTTAACATTTTTATCCTGAGCTATGCTTTCCCATTTTGATCCTGCTAAAACGACATGAATTAGATCACTGCTAATAGATTTTATAGCTTCAATGACACCTAGAGCAGTATCTTCATCATTCACAGCTTTATTATAAAGTGCACCATGAGGTTTAACGTGTGATAAATTATCAATTCCCACAAATCCAATAAGAGCTCCAACCTGATACTTAATTAAATTCTCAACTTCATTTTTGGATAAAGACATATCTCTTCTACCAAATCCTGATAAGTCAGGATATGACGGATGAGCTCCAATAGAAACTTTATTATTCATGGATAATTCTATTGTTTTTTGCATCCAATTAGGATCTCCAGCGTGAAAACCAGTAGCAATATTTGCCGAAGAAATGTATTTTACAATTTCCTCATCGAATCCTAATTTATATGATCCAAAAGATTCACCAATATCAGCATTTATATCTACTTTGAAACTCATTTTATGTCAAAAAAATTTTTTGCCCTGTTGAATATGAATCAAAAATAGCATCTGTAAACTTCATATACTTTACACCATCAGTGAAATTAGTGTGTGTAATTATCTCCTCTCCACGAATTGCGTTTATAAATTCTTCTTCAACTCTCCAACCACCAATTTCTTCATTAGGAACTTTTATTTCTTCTAGTGTTTTTTGACCTATTTCAGCTCCATAAAGCTTTAATGACGGAGCACCGGGATCATCAGTTGTTTCAGTTTTTACAACTATGGTACCTTTAGTTCCATGAATCCACATTTCTGATTCTGGAGCCATTCCTGAAACCATAGTAAATTGAAGATTCGCAGTTCCCCCGCTTATCATTTCACACAATACATCAAGATGATCAGGAATATCAGTAAAAGCATAATTTCCATCATAATCAATTCTTGGATTCATTATTGTCTGGGCATTTGCTACGACTGATTTTGCAGGACCAAGCCATCTCATAATTGCCTCATACCAAATTCCCATTTGCATAATATTATTACCAGAAAGGTCTCTATTATTTCTCCAATGAAACTCTTGATTTTCTTTAGGAAAATCATTACCTGCAGTAACCATTCCTCTCAAATTTATAAGATCTCCTATATAACCTGAAGATATCAATCTCTTAATCGTGTTATCAATTGGTAACGTATGAGGAGCTGGAACAATTTGAGAAACTAAATTAGGGTAAGTTTGAGAACAATCAAGCATTTCTATTGCTTCATCAGCATTCATACACATCCTTGCTTCACAAAGAACATGTTTTCCTGATTGTAATGCCTCTATAGTCAGTTTCTTATGCATGTATGGCCAAGTACCAATAACTATTGCATCGAGTCCTGGGTCATGAACTACATTTACCCAATTATCATAATAATTTTTAATCTCAAACTGAGAAGCAACAGCACTTGAAGACTTTATTGATCTATTAGCTACAGAAACAATTTCAACACCATCAATTTTTTGCAAAAGTGGAATATGCTTTAAGACTGTATTTCCTCCAGCGCCTACAACACCAACTTTAATAATATCACTCATAATTTCACCTATTTATAATAATTTTTGTATATAATTTTTTGATTTTCTAATAATATAATTTCTAAGATAGAAAATCATTTATGAATCATATTATTTTATGGAACCGAAATCTGTAAATAGATTAAGCGATGGCTTAGAAATTATTTGGGATAATGATGTGTCATGCTTATATCCTTATAAATATCTAAGACTTCAATGTGCTTGTGCTTTGTGCGTTGAAGAGTTAACCGGGAAAAAGCTTCTTAAAGTAGCTGAAGTACCCGACGATATAATAATTGTTGAATACTTAATTGTTGGTAAATATGCTATACAACCACTGTGGTCAGACGGTCATGAAAGCGGAATATATCCATACAACAGTTTATTGTCTTATGCCTTGAATGATGATGCAGTAATTTGTAAAGAAAAATCTAAGCTATTGAAAGATCTAAAAAAATCAAATATTTAAGATATTTTTTACCGTTTCAAGAACATCATCACTATCAGGCATAAATTCATTTTCTAATTCTTTACTGTATGGCACAGGAGTATGGGGAGCTGTGACTCTTTTTACAGGAGCATCAAGATAATCAAATGCTTTGTCAGAAACTATTGCAGCAACTTCACTAGAAATACTTGCTTTTGGATTATCCTCGTCTACTATAACTATTCTATTAGTTTTCTTGACAGACTCTATGATGATATCTTCATCAAGAGGTGATAATGATAAAAGATCTATAACTTCAGCATCAACTCCAATTTCTTTAAGTTTCTCAGCTGCTTCTTGACAAACTACTGTAGTGTAACTCATACCAACTAGAGTTATATCACTTCCTTCTTTGAGACATCTTCCTTTTCCAAGTTCAATTTGATAGTCTTCATCTGGTACAAAACCTGTCATATTTATTAATTTTTTATCATTTACAACAAAAACAGGGTCATCATCTCTTATAGCTGCTGAAAGTAACCCTTTTACAGAATAAGGATCAGTTGGGGTAACAACTTTTAAGCCGGGTATATGTGCAAGGATTGAGTAAAATGCACTTGAATGTTGTGCTGCATGACCTGTTCCTCCACCTGATCTTGCAAAAAGGGTTAGAGGAACCTTGGTTTGACCTCCAAACATGTATCTACTTTTTGCAGCATTTGATAAAAGTTGATCAAATGCTACCGTTGTAAAATCAAAATACATAAGATCAACAACTGGCCTTAATCCTGTAAGTGCAGCTCCTATAGCAGCCCCCACAAATCCTGCTTCAGATATTGGTGCATCCATTATTCTTTCAGTTCCAAAATCTTGAACTAATCCTTTAGTTGCGGCAAATGGGCCTCCCCATGCATCTAAAGGTTCTTTAGTTTTTTTATCAAAACCTCCAGAAATGTCTTCACCTATAATTAATACATTTTTATCGAATTCTAGTTCAGCTCTAAGAGTGTTGTTAAAGGCATCTCTGTATCTCATTTCATTACCTTTTACATCATATCCTGGGCCTAAGTAGCTTTGATTATTAGTAGTCATTTTTTCCTCTCTATTTACCTTAGTCCTCTTAAGTCATTTGAATAATTAACATAGACATCTTCATATAGAGCTTCTTGAGGTGGAAGTGGACTTGAAAGCCCAAATTCTACTGCGTCTTCAATTTCTTTTTCTATATTTTTCTTCAGTTTATTCAACTCAGCTTTTGTCATTAATTTTTGATCAGTAACTTTTTTCTCAAAGGTCTTGATACAATCTCTATTTTTCCATTGATTCTCTTCATCCTCTGTTCTATATTTTTCAGTTTGATCTGCATGAAAATGACCATGGTATCTGTAAGTTTTTAATTCCAATAATGTTGGTCCTAGTCCTTTTCTTGCTCTAGAAATAGCTTCTTCTGCTGCTTCATAAACCTGAAATACATCCATTCCATCAACTATAACTCCCGGAATATTATAAGAAGCTGCTCTGTCAGCAATATCTTCTACAGAAACTGCATACCATGACGGAGTAGCTTCGGCATATTGATTATTTTCACAAGCAAAAATAACTGGAAGCTTCCAAATTGATGCCAGATTCATAGACTCATGTAAAACACCTTGAGACGAGGCTCCATCTCCAAAAAATGCAACTCCTATAGAATCTTTTTCTTTACCAAGATATTTAGCAGTCAAGGCTGCACCAACAGCAAGGGGAATTGACGCCCCTACAATTGCGTTAGCCCCAAGCATACCTTTAGAAAAATCAGCTATATGCATAGACCCACCTTTACCTTTACAATTTCCCGTATATTTCCCCATGATTTCAGCCATCATTTTGTTAGTTTCTAAACCTTTTGCTATACAATGACCATGGCCTCTGTGAGTAGATCCAATCCAGTCTTTTTCAGTTAAATGGGCACAAATGCCTGTAGGTACAGCCTCCTGCCCATCTGATGGATGTGTTACTCCCATTGAATTTCCCTTGTAAGTTTGTTCAAGCATGGATTCTTCAAAAAATCTTATCCTGCACATTGTTTCATAAATCCAAACTAATTTTTGTTTCTCTATCACTATTTACCTTTCAAAAATTAAATTAAATAAATACCTTTTAAAGAATATTGCAATTAATTTTAAATATTTGCATAAAAATAACGTCCCTTTTAAAGAAAAAAATAGTAGAATGTTCTAAGATTAATGTACATTAATGTAATTCTAGTAAAAAACATCAGGAGGGGTATTAATTGGATCCGTTTGCACCCACAGCAGGAGAGTGGAATGAAATAGCAAGGTCGATAACTTTTTTGACCTTAGCTCTAATTTCAGCATTCTTAACTGGACCAGTCTTTTTGGTAGCTCATGCTATTATTCCTTCTGCTGTTGATTCTAAAACCATTAGTAGTAGTTTCAATAAGCTAAGGCCGATATTTTATATAATTGGATTTGTTGGATTAGGATCAATTATTACATTTTTTTTATTAGCATTTTTCAATATTTATCCTGTACTGGAAAGAATTTATCCGAGTTTTTGGCAATAATCTGAAAGTTATTGGAGATAAAAAATTATTAGAAATATAATAAATAGATTAAGAGAATTGGATAAGACTACCCCTATGTGGGTTAAAGTCTTGGTGCCTCTTGTTGGTCTAGGAGGTTTAACTACTCTTGCAATATTCTCAATCTTGTTAGCTGGACTATTCAATGCTTGGCTTGGCCAACCATTACCTGTTCTTGGATTTGAGCAAACTTTTGATCAGCCAATTAACTTCCCTCACACCAAACATGCAGCACCGGTTGAAGAAGGTGGAATAGGTATGGATTGTACCTATTGTCACCGAACAGTCGCAAAAGCTGCCTCAGCTCATATCCCAGCTGTTGAACTTTGTGCTAGTTGTCACAGAGCTGTTGGAAGTTATGAAAGTGAAGATCTAATTAAGCTCAGAGCTACTTCAGGTATATTCGAAAATTCTGAGGATAAACAGGTAGTTGTTGATTCTAATGAAGCCTCACCTATTAATTGGAGAAGAGTTCATAGGTTACCTGATCATGTGAGATTTGTTCATTCAGCTCATATAAACTATTTAACTAATCATCCTTATGCTATAGAAAATGTACCAGATAGACTTGATCTTGAAGGAAAAGAAGTAGTTCCACCATCTCAAGTTTGTTCAACTTGTCATGGAGATGTAGCTAGTATGGAAAAAGTGTATCAAGTAGAACCATTAAAAATGGGGCAATGTGTAAACTGTCATAGAAAAAATGGAGCACCAACAGACTGTGCTGCTTGTCACCATTGATAATTATTAAGAGGAAAATATGAAAATAAACAGGAGAGAATTTTTATCACTAAGCGGAAAATCAGCTGCTGGAGCAGTTATTTTTGCTGCTTGTTCAATTCCTGAACAAGAGCTAATTGTTCAAAGTCCTGTGGATATGCCTGAAGATTTAGTTAGAGGTATTGATTCATGGTATGCTACTTCATGGTCAGAAGGTGCTTCTGGTGATGGGGTTTTAGTAAGAGTTCTTGAAGGAAGAATTAAGAAGCTCAAAGGGAATCCTGATCATCCAGTTAACAGAGGAGGAGCAAGGTCAAATTTAGATGCATCTATTCAATTACATTATAATCCAGACAGATTACATACTCCAAAATTAAGAAGATCTAAAGATGGAATTCAATCAAATACATCATTTTCTGAAATAGATAAGATTGTAAAAGAAGCAACTTCAAAAGGAAAAAAAATAGTAGTTGTATCTAATCCAACAAGAAGTAGTGAAGGATGGGTTTCAGAAAAATTTGCTGAAAGCAGAGGGGGAAGATACCTCACTTTCGAAGCTTTGGATCAAACAAATTTACATAACGCATTATATGAATTATTTGACACAGATGAAATACCTCACTTTGATATCGCTCATGCCGACAATGTTCTATCATTTGGAGCTGACTGGATAGAAAACTGGATATCACCAGCTCAATACGGCCATGCGCTTGGGGAATTGAGATCAGGTAATAGAGGGTTTACTGCACATGTTGAACCAAGGTTTTCATTAACTTCTGCCAATTCAGACATATGGATTTCTCCATATCCAGGAACTGAATCTGACATTGCTCTTTCAATCGCAAATGTGATCATAAAAGAAAAGTTGGTTCCAGAATCTCAAATAAATGAGTTTATTAGTAAACTCCCTGAGGGAAAAATAGAATTTGGTTACTCCCCTGGAGATGTCGAGAAAAGAACAGGTGTATCTCAAGAGAAAATCAAAGAGATAGCTCATAAAATTTCTAAGGGAAATAGTGTTGTTTTTGCAGGTGGATCTACCTCTGCCTATACTAATGGTAAATTCAATACATATGTCGTATATGCATTAAATATTCTCCTAGGTTCAGTTGGAAAAGTTGGAGGTTTAATATTAAATCCCGAGGTAAACAAAGAGAATATTGGAGGATCTA
>JAZANE010000035.1:0-2864 GCA_036228785.1 Chloroflexota bacterium | reverse complement strand
ATATCTTCTATCCCATTTATTCTTGAAAGTTTTGATATTAAATCTTCAATATTTTTTCTAACTAGTGGTTCTCCCCCTGTTAATCTTATTTTTGTAACTCCTAAAGCTGCAAAACTCTTGGCAATTTTTTCGATTTCATCGAAATCAAGTAATTCTTCTTTTGGTAAAAATTTAAAAGCTTCTCCATAAACTTCCTTAGGCATGCAATAAGTACATCGAAAATTACATCGGTCTGTAACTGAAATCCTTAAGTCTCTAACTGGCCTGTTATATTTATCAAAAATATTTTTCATCATTTAAATAATTTTATCTGTAATAAGCATTTTAAGAAATTTATCTATTGACTTCCTTCTATGTGAGATCTTGTTTTTTTCATCTTTTGACATTGATGCTGTTGTTTCATTTTTACCTACTGGAATAAATATAGGATCATAACCGAAACCATTTATTCCATCTTTAGTATCAGAAATAAACCCTTCCATTATACCTTCTGAAAAAAGAGGTTCTTTATAAAACCCTATGCCGCATATGACAGATATAAATCTAGCACCTCTTTGGATAGATTCAACTCCATTCATATTTCTTAAAACTAAATCAACTCTCTGATCATCACTTAAGTTTTTACCACCATATCTTGCTGAAAATATTCCTGGCTCCCCATTCAAATAATCAATTACCAAACCTGAATCTTCAGAAATAGTTGGAATTTTAGATATATCGTAGTACTCATTAGCCTTTATTAAAGCATTTTCACGAAAAGTTTTTCCATCCTCAACAACATCTATATCAATATTAAGATCTTTGAGACTTAATATTTCTATTTTTGATGGAAATATATCTTGAAATTCCTTTATTTTACCTAAATTTGTAGTAGCAACTAATATTCTCATAAATAAATTATTTTATTATGTTTTTTTTGATAATTACAATAAAACCCAATAAATGCTATAATTCTTGGTGTCTAAAACAGTAAAAAATCTTACAATGGATTTAGAATTAAATTAATTTTAATTTATCTAAATCCAAAAAATTATATGTATAAGAGAATTAAATCTATAATTGGGCTTGGTTTTATGTTTTCGCTATTACTATTTGTAATAGCTTGTAACTCAGATAGTCCTCAATCAACATTTGATCCCCACGGTCCCATAGCTGAACTTCAAAAGAACCTATTTATGTTCACTTTTTGGATCGCTGTTGTAGTATTCATTATTGTTGAGGGAGGTATTCTATATCTCACATTTAAATATAGAAAGAAAGATGACAAACTTCCCGTTCAAACTCATGGAAATCTAAAGCTTGAAATAACATGGACAATAATCCCTGCAATTATTGTTGTAATTATAGCTATACCTACTGTTCTAGCAATATGGGAGACACAGGTAATGCCAGAAGAAGAAGATTCTCTGGTAATTGAAGCAGTTGGACATCAATGGTGGTTTGAATTCAAATATCCCACAGAAGAAGTGGTTACTGCTAATGAACTTCATCTCCCTGAAGATAAAGATGTAATTGTTAACCTTAGATCTCAAGACGTTCTTCACTCTTTTTGGATCCCAAAAATAGCTGGGAAGGTAGATATGGTCCCTAATCATGAAAACCAATTATATATTAAAGCAGACGAACCAGGATTATATTATGGACAATGTGCAGAATTCTGCGGAATTGCACATGCAATGATGAGATTTAGAGTTATAGTTCATACTCCTGAAAATTATCAAAATTGGCTTGATGAAATGAGAACTCCCCCAGCTAAGTTAGCCTCTGGATCAGATGAAGACGAAGGAAGAAAACTTTTTGTTGGAAACTGTAGCATGTGTCATACTTATGATTCATATAAAAAAGGCGCCTACACTAAAGAAATTACATCACAATACAATAGATGGGAAGAATGGAAAAATGACAAGGAAAATTCCGCAATTGTTTCAGCCCCTAATCTAACTCACTATGGAAACAGAATAACTCTTGCAGCAGGAATAAAAGAAAATAATCTAGAAAATTTAATTAAATGGATTGAAAATCCAGATGAGATCAAAATTGGAACAAGAATGAAAAATCATGCTTCAATTTACAGAGATGAAAATGAACTCTCAAATGAGCAAATTAATCAAATAGCAAAATATTTATTAAGCCTAAAGCCTTCTCAAGAAAGCTCAGCTACTTATAATAAATAAAAGAGGTGTAATTTGAGTACAATAAGTAAACCAAAACAGTTTCAACTACCAAGAATATTTCCAAGACCAATGTCACATTATGGTATTTGGTCGTGGTTAGGAACAGTAGATCATAAAAAAATAGGAACTATGTATGGAATAGTTTCATTCTTTTGGTTTATTATGGGTGGAATAGAAGCCTTGCTTATTAGAGTTCAACTTTCACATGCTGAAGCTGAAATTATAAGCCCTGAACTCTATAATCAACTATTTACTATGCATGGAACAACTATGGTCTTTTTAGTTGTAATGCCGCTTTCAGCTGCATTTTTTACCTGGCTGGTTCCTCTTCAAATTGGAGCTAGAGACGTAGCTTTTCCAAGGCTTAATGCTCTTAGTTTATGGGTTTTTATTTTCGGTTCAATACTTATGAACATTAGTTGGTTTACTGGAGGGGCTCCTAATGGCGGTTGGTTCGGTTATCCTCCAAACTCAACTGTACAGTTCAACCCTGGTCATGGAATGACTTATTGGGTTATGGGACTTAACGTGCTTGGAGTAGCATCGATAGCTGCTGGATTGAACTTTATAGTAACTATAATAAATATGAGAGCTCCTGGAATGTCTCTAATGAAAATGCCTGTATTTACATGGATGACCTTTATTACTTCAATACTTATTGTATTAGCGCTTCCTGTTCTTGGTGTAGCA
>JAZANE010000034.1:0-2886 GCA_036228785.1 Chloroflexota bacterium | reverse complement strand
TTCATTTTTTTTCTTTCTGCTTATAATTTTTTCTATGAATTGATCAAAAATATATTCTGAGTCTTTTGGCCCAGGTGATGCTTCAGAATGATATTGAATTGAAAAAACAGTTAAAGTCTTGTGACATAAACCTGAAATAGTTCCATCATTGAGATTTAAGTGAGTTATTTCTAGTTGATCTGGGATCTTCTCATCAGAAACAGCATAACCATGATTTTGAGCTGTAACATATACCTTATTTGTACTAATATCCTTTACTGGTTGGTTTCCTCCCCTATGTCCATAAGGAAGCTTAAATGTGGAGGCTCCCAATGATTTTGCTATTAATTGATGACCTAAACATATACCTAAAATGGGTATATTTGAATCAATCAATTTTCTAACATTTTCTAATATGTCTAGAAGGTTATTGGGATCACCAGGACCAGGTGAAAGTACAATTCCATCTGGACTTGAATTAATAATTTTTTCAAATTCTGTATTGTAGGGGAAAATATTAACTTCACAGTTTCTTGATTCTAGTAATCTGATAATATTTTTTTTCACCCCTAGGTCTAATAACGCTACTTTATATTTATTTCTTTTATTAGTTGAATGAACTTTTTTGCTTGAAACTTCAGAAACAAAATTATGTTCCTCGTAAGCCTTAATAGAATTTAATTTATCAATTACTTTGTTTGTATTATTTTCAAATGAAATAGATCCCATCATCACACCATAATTTCTTATTTTCTTAACTATTGATCTTGTATCTAATCCATAAATTCCAGGAACATTGTTCCTAAGAAGATATTCATGTATGTTCATCAAAGAATTGTTATGAGATGGCATTTCGCAATATTGCCTAACAACAAATCCAGATACCTGGATTTCATCAGATTCTATATCAATTTCACTTATGCCATAATTTCCTATCATCGGATAAGTAGGTATTAATATTTGACCTCTGTACGAAGGATCTGTAAGCATTTCTTGGTAGCCAGTCATTGAAGTGTTAAAAACTACCTCTCCAATAACATCTTTCTGACTTCCAAAAGAAAAACCTTCATAAGTTGTTCCATCTTGCAATATTAAACTAATTTTATTCATTGTTATCCTCATAAACTATTTTTCCATCAAATATTGTCATATTTACCTTACCCTTCATTTTTTTTCCAATTAAAGGAGAATTACTACTTTTAGACACAAAAAAATCTTCATCAATAAAAATTTCATAATTAGGATTTATTGAAACAAAATCTGCATTAAATCCTACTTTGATTTTTCCAACCTTCAGCCCAAGAATATTTTCCAAAATTGAACCTGGTTTACTACACAAGGAACTTACTATATTTTCAAGTCTTAATTCATTTTTATTCATCATAGTTAGCAAAGATAAGATAGCTGTTTCTGCTCCATTTATACCTGCTGGTGCTTCATCAAAGGTATTATTTTTATCCCCTTTGCTATGCGGTGCATGATCGGTCGCTATAATATCAATTGTTCCATCTAATAATGCTTCTATTAGGCAAAGTCTATCCTCCTCAGTACGAAGTGGAGGATTTACCCTTGTGTTTGTATCAAAAGAATCAACATCTATCCAACTTGGTAAATTTTCCTGATTTCCGTATGTCCAATTTTCATTCATAAATAAATGATGAGGAGTAACTTCAGCTGTAACATCGACTCCATCTTTTTTTGCATTTCTGATCAATTCAACACTTTCTTTACATGAAACATGTTGCAAATAAACCCATAAATTATTTTTTCTCGCGACTTCAATATCTCTTGATATAGAAGAAATTTCTGCTTTTCTTGGCCTACCTTTTAATCCAAGCCTTAGTGAAACTTGACCTGAGTTTACCACTCCATCTCTTATCCAATCTTCATCTTCACAATGTTCTAAAATTGTTCTTTTATTAGAGTTTGCTTTTCTTAATGCTTCTACTAATATTTTTTCATTTTGTATAACATCCCCATCATCACTAAAAGACACAACTCCAAATTTAGAGAGTGAATCAATATCTACTATTTCTTCTCCTTGTCTTCCAATGGTTACTGCTGCAGTTTGTAAGGTTCTAATCAAAGAATTTTTATCTATAGACTCTTTTTGATTCAATAATGAATTAATATTATCCATTGCAGGATTCGTGTTCGCCATCATGATTACTGTAGTAAATCCACCTTTTGCAGAAGCTCTTGAGCCAGTAAAAATTTCTTCTTTATAAGTTTCTCCAGGATCTCTATAATGAACATGGAAATCTATAAGGCCTGGTAATAAAATTTGTTTTTTCCCTTGGATAATTTCAACATTACTAATATCAATAAATTCATCGATCTTTGTAATTTTCCCATCCTCAATCAATATATCGGAGATTTTATTTAATTTTTCAGAAGTATCAAAAAGTCTAAAATCTCTTAGCAATAAACTATTTTTCACTTAATAATTTCTCCATGATTTTTTGTCTAACAAATACTCCATTTTCAACCTGATTCGAAATTAATGACTTTTCTGAATGAACTAACTCATGAGAAAGTTCAACTTCCTCATTAACTGGTCCAGGATGCATTATAAATACATCTTCTCTTTTAAGGTTTCTCAAAACATCTAAGTCAATCTTCCACTTAGTTTTATAAGTGTTAAAATTCAAATCTGTATTTTTATCGAATCTTTCCTTTTGAATTCGCAAGGCAATTAAAAAATCTGAACTTAAAATAGGTTTTTCAAAATCTTCATAATAACTAATTTTATTCTTGTATGATTTATCAATTGTAGAGTACAAATCAACCATATCCTCAGGGACTAATTCTCTTGGACCAAGTATATTTATTCTAGATCCCATCTTAAGCAATCCAAGTATGTTTGATCTAGCAACCCTGCTATATAAAATATCCCCTATTATAGAT
>JAZANE010000033.1:0-6213 GCA_036228785.1 Chloroflexota bacterium | reverse complement strand
GTAGCTTTTTTACCCATTAAGATTTTCATTTTTGATCTCCAAAAATAGAAATAGCAGTTTCAAGTTTAGAAAAACCTATTGAATCTTTATAAAAAATCATTCCTACATCTGATGTAGTGATACTAATGCCACCCATATTCCTTAATTCTGTGACACAATTTAGCAGTTGTTCTTTATGAATAATCAATTCTAATGATATCCATACTCCAGGTTCAGAAGTTATCACTTGACTAAAAGAAGGTCCCTTGAGTCCGTGTAAAACTGGATTAGAGCCTATCGTAGTTTTTAATTCATCTGTGTCACTTAAGTTCAATTCTTCCAATGATAAATTAACAGTTAACCTAATAAATTTCTTTGAATTTAATAATGCTTCAATTTTTTCAATAATAGATTTTACTAATTCTATAGAACTATATTTTTGATGCATTGTTTCTATATTTGCTACTAATGCCGCTTGTGAAGAGAAAACTGTTCCATTTTGAATAATCTTAAGTCTATTTTGTCGTAATGTATTTCCAGTTGCAGTAATATCACAAATCATATCTGCATATCCAATATAAGGAGCAACTTCTATGCCACCACTTGCATCAACTATATCAAAATAGTAAATTGAATTCTGATTTAGAAATCTTGTAACTAGTCTTGGATATTTTGTTGCGATTCTAAGATCTCTTCCTTTTTCTCTCATTTCATAGGATAAATCAGCTAAATCAGCTAAATTTTGAACGTCAATCCAAGCTTCAGGTACGGCTAGAACCATATCAGATGATCCATATCCTAAATCATCAATTATAGCTATTGTATTTCCATTATCAATTTTATTTTCATAAAAACTATCTAAACCTACAATTCCTAAGTCAGCTACCTTTGAATCAAGTCGAGATGGAATATCTGATTGTCTTTGAAACATAATATCCACTCCTTTTAGACTTGGAATATTAGCTGTATAAACCCTATCATTTGGTCTTGATACATCAAGACCACATTTGTTCAATAGACTTAGACTTCCATCATATAAAGCGCCTGAAACTGGGATTGCAAAAGAAATTTTATCCAATCTAAATTTTACTCCTATTTATATTATTATTTTCAAAAAATATTACTTCAGAAATTTCATTTCTTGAACTCCAAAGTTTTAATTCTTCCAAATTAGCAAAAGAAGAATTCAGACTTACTATATTACCTTTAGAACGTTCTTTTTTACAAGCATCAATAGCCTCATTCAGATCATTTTGATCATCAATATAAATAATGATTTTTTTAGATTTAGGAACTTCAAAGCTAAAATTTTTACTGTGTATTATCTTTTCTGAATCAATAGCAAAACCAGCAGCAGAAAGTTTTTCTCCTAACGAATTCCCTACTGAATCATACCTTCCTCCACCACCCAAGATATCATTATTTGAATTAGTAAGGTTAAAAACAAAACCTGTGTAATAACCCCATTCTCTAACTAATCCATAATCGATGAATATTTCAGATTGATCAATATCATAATGAGACAAATTACTAATTAAATCATAAAGATTCTTAAGTTTGTTTTTTACAGAAATATTTTTCAAAACAAGGTTAGCCTCTGAAATACTTTCCTCGAGATTTAAGTTGATATTTACTAATTTATTGATTAAGGAAACACATTGAAGAAATTTTTCTCGTGAAGTACTACTTGAGAGCTTATTTATCATTCCAGATATAATAGAATCTTTATCCCTTGTTTGTTCAAAGTTTGAGTCTGAATTAAAAGCAGACTTGAGCAATAAAGAAAAATCTTGATTCTGAATTTCTTTTATTTCAAAAGACTCTTCAAGAAAAACAATTCCGCTTTCTTCTGCCTTGATAATTATAGTATCGTCAGAGTAATTACTTCTTATTTGATCTATATTTTGGAGTATAAATAAAGCAACCCTGTCACTTAATTCAAAAGATTGAATCACTTCTTGCAAAATCCCTACATGACCTATAGATACTCTAATTTCTTCATTTAATATTTTTTCTAGGAAAATTTTTGACATCGCTATAATTTCTAAGTCTGAAAATAAACTACTATTACCAATTAGCTCTACTCCATTTTGGCTAGAATAATTTTTATTACTACTACTAGCATATCTGTATATTTCGCCAGAATATGAATATCTCACTTCATTTGAATTATTAATATTTTCTAAAAAAAGTCGCATAATTGAAGGTGTAAAATCTGGACGCAGAGATACATCTAGACCAGAAGGGTCTTTAAAATTGTAGATATTACTAACTATACTCGAACCTGTTTTTCTAGAAAAAATAGAAGATTTTTCAATAATTGGGGTATCTATTCGTTCATATCCCCAAAGTTTTGTAAAATTAAAAAATTCGTAGTCAAGCTTGTTAGAAATACCTAGTTCATTTGAAAATCTATCACTGAAGCCAGAGATTTTATTTAAGTTATTTTTATCGTCCAATTTTAAACTAATTTTCTAGTATATTCTTAAAATACTTAAATTTACTGATTATTACTAGTTAAATTATAAGCAGAGTTTTATGGCAATTTGAAAGATTTATACTGGCATTTTTCTACCAGTTTTATTTCTACCGTATTCGAGAAGTTCTTTTTGCTCGCTATCAGAAAGCATTTGTGGAACTCCAATCATCTTGCATCCAAGTTCATCAATTATATAATCAAGCCTTTCTGTTTGACTCATACTTTCATCCAACCAACTAGAGTAAAAAACAATTCCATTCTTTTCTAATGCAGACTTTATTTTATTTCTTGCCTCATTCATAACATCAGGATACGGTGGATCATGAGCATCTGGTTGCATGTAACTCATACCCATATCTCCTGGCCCCCATTCTGCAAATGCGATACCCGGAACTTTAGCTATATCATCTACATTAGCAACACAATGTCTATCCTCAATTTTAAGTCCTAAAATAATTTCACCTTCAGGATTTAATGGCCAAGGATCAGCTATATCTGTATACCTAGATTGTTCTACTCCCCAAATTTCAGCTGGCTTCTTCTGCCCTCCTGAACCTCTCAAACCTTCACCTATAAATTCTCTTCCAAGTTGTTGATAAGGATATCTAGTAACTTGAACAAAAGCTTTTACAGATTCAGCACTTCTTGTATGCGTATGAAGGATTCCATGAACTCCAGCAGTTAATAGATGTCTGGCCTGCCAAGCATTATATCTAACTTCTTCCGGTGTTATAGCATTAGAAGGGAGTGTACAAACGATAGTTGGAGTAGCATGCCCACTATTTGTAGGGCCACCATCTTTCAGACCTTCAATAAATTTAGTCAAACCCAAAGTATCGAAAGGATTATGCTCAAAATCAATCAAAAACATATCTGCCAACGTTTTTGCTTCGTTGATTCCAGACTCATAGCTTAGTTCATCTGGATGTTTATGGTAAACAGGTTGTCCTTGTTCCCATAACTCAATCACCTTATTAATTCTTCTACTCATAATAACCTCTCTAATTTTTTTTCACTAGCTTAGTGTCCAATCGATACCTAATTCTGCACAAATGCCCTTAAACCAATCTAATACTTCAGGATGATATGGAATTCCATGATCTTCTCTTTCAATTTTTTCCTCGTACTCAGGTAATCCTGCATAAACTACTCGATCAACTCCTGGAGCAGGCTTAGTTTCTTTGATTGATTTCATGTATTCATCCATATCAGACTTAAATTTTTCAACATCTGTAAATGACTCAATATCATATGCAATAAAATGATGTGATGCTTGTGATCTTCTAAATGTTCCTGCACCTGATCCTCCAAGAACTCCAGCTAAAATTTCTACTAACATAGCTAAAGAAAAACCTTTATGAGAGCCTATTTCTCTTGTTCCGCCAGCAGGTAACATTAAATATTCATCAGGTACTTCTGTTTCTTCCATAATTGGAGTTCCATCTTTTTTTGCAATCCAACCAGGCATAACCTTTACACCAATTCTTTGAGCTAAAGCTATTTTATTTCCAGCAACTGAAGACATAGATGCATCAAAAATAAAGGGCGGTTCTTCTTTAGTTGGAACTGCCACGCCAATAGGATTTAATCCTACTCTAGCTTCAGCACCATTTACTGGAGCAACCATTAGCCCTCCTGTGGTCATTGCAATACCTATCATATTATGTTCTAGGGCCATTTCAGCATGATAGGCACAAGCTCCAAAATGTCTACCATTTATTACACTTACAGATCCAATACCATAATCCTTAGCCTTTTCTATAGCCATTTTCATTGCATACGGACCAACAACTAATCCATGACCAGCATCTGAATCAAGTGTAGCTACAGCACCTTTTCCTCTTATTACTTTAGGCTTAGGTGTCGGATTGATATCGTTTTCAGCAAAAGATTGAACGTATCTCCTTAACATATTAGAAACCCCATGAGACTCTATGCCCCTAACATCAGCATAGATTAGTACATCTGCAGATACATAGGCATCTTCTTTGGACATTCCCATCTTTAGGAAAATATTTTCAACTACCTTAAAAATCTCTTTATGGCCAACTTTTACTGCAATATCCTCAGGGACATGAAATCTTTCAAGCATATTTTTCCTCTTCTTATATATTGTATGAATAATAATCTATTCTAATCTAAGTAATACTATTTTCAAACATTTTTCAAGTGATCTAAAAAATATTCTAATAATCTTGAATTTTTACTTCGAGTAATTTCGTAAACTCAAATATTCTTACTGGACGATTTTTTTGTTACACACATAACTAAGAATTAAGTTGCTAGCTAAAATTTTAGTAAATATTTTCTAGAAATTTTGAAATTATATAGCTGGGAAATAAAAAAATACACTCTAAAAATATTTATTTTGAACTGAAAATCATTGGATTTCAATATCCTGGGAAAAAAGGGGTTGCATTTAAGAAAAAGTATTGTATTATGTAAATATCCCAAGTGGAGAGAAGGTGGAGGAAAGCTGTAAAAGGCCAACCAAGGATAAGTAAGTGGAAACACTGAAAATCTAAATTAACAAAAGTTGATAAGAAAGCTGTAAAAAGCTAACTAAGGATAAGTAAGTGGAAACACTAAAAATCTAAATTAACAAAAGTTGATTCCAGTGGAACTATGAAACTTAGGATAAAAAGCCCGCTTCTAAGGAAGCTCTAGTTGATTGCTCAGGTAGGACTCTGGAGGTGGGTTTTTTTTATTTAATTTTTTTTATAATTTTATAAGTATCAATATAATCAACTTCAAGCCAAATATTAATCTTATGAAAGATAGTATTTTTTGGTAAATTTTCTATCGTTCGAAAACTTAAGAAAAAGAATTAAAGTTCTGTTTATTTTATTAGGATTTAGCAACAACTGTTTTTTTTATCTTTATAGTTTAATTATGTCGGTTATAATAATCCATAAAATAGTATTTGGAGAAAATTATGGCTTTTGTTGAAACGGATATTCAAGATCAAATAATAATTATAAAACTTAACCGGCCCGAAAGACTAAATGCCTTAAGTACTGTTATCAGAGAAGGCATGGCCGATGCTTTCAATAAATTTAATAATGATAAAAATTTAGAAGTTGCAATCTTAACTGGTGAAGGAAGAGGATTTTGTGCAGGAGAGGATATGAAGGAATCTTTGGAAGATGGGCAACTATCAAGTTCACCTGGGAAAGGTGAAAAAATTCATAATCCTTTTATGACCGGAGATATCGACAAGCCCGTTATAGGTGCAATTAATGGTTATGCTATGGGTGGAGGTTTCATGTTAGTAGAGAAGACAGACTTGAGAGTAGCTGTAAAAGAAGCTATTTTTGAGATGTCTGAAGCAAAAAGATGGATGCTAGGTGGATACAATCACGGACATTATGCAAACTTACCTCACCCAGTTGCTACAGAAATGGCATTAGGATTCAGATTTACAGCTGAAAGACTATATCAAGTAGGCTTTATAAACAGAATTGTAGAAAAAGATGAATTGATTTCAACTTCTTTAGAGATGGCAGAACACATGCTATCTTTACCTCCAGCGGCAAGGGTTAATACTATATATATGATGAGAGAAATGGCTCCAAAAACAAGAAAAAATTTCGAAGACCTAGCGGAAAAATTACACGCTCATGGTCATCTAGATGATCGTATGGAGTCAAGAAGGGCTTTTGCTGAAAAAAGAAAACCCAATTTTATTGGATGGGATAATCCAGAAGATAGGTATAATTTACCGAGATTACAAGAATAGAAAGAAGGATAATTTT
>JAZANE010000032.1:0-7694 GCA_036228785.1 Chloroflexota bacterium | reverse complement strand
TTGATTATAAAGTTACGAACAAACTTTTTTCATTTAATCAAATTGACTAACAAAACTGAAAATAAAAACTTAGGTTATTTTTCTTCTTTAGCATACCCTGATTTCCTAAAAATGTGGTTAGCAGGGCTTTTTGCTGGTTCATCTCATTGGGCATTAATTGTTGTTCGTGGTTGGGTTGTATATCAAATTTCTGATAGCAGTATGTATGTCGGTTTGGTAACATTTGCAGCAATGATTCCAATGGTATTAATAAATCCTTTTATTGGATATCTAGCTGATAAATTCCAAAGAAGAAGAATTCTTCAGCTTATGTTTTTTATAAATTTTGCTCATAACTTAGGATTAGCAATCCTCTATTTTTTCGATCTTATATTAGCTTGGCATCTAGTTATCCTTGCATTTATTCAAGGTTCAGCTCGAGCTGCTCAAATGCCTTCTGGACAAGCTCTTGTTCCGAACATAGTACCTAAAGAAAATTTACTTAACGCAGTAGCTTTGAATATGTCTACAGTTCATGCCACTAGATTATTAGGACCTTTAGCAGTCGCTCCATTTTTAAGTTACATAAGTAGTAATGAAAATTCTATAAATGGTACTGATCTTGCTTTTTCTATCTGCACAGGATTTTATGGATTAAGCCTTATTTTTTCCTTAATGATAAAAAATAAATCTACAGGAAAAGTAAGTAGTGAATCGTTTTTTACTGGTTTCTCAGAAGGAGTAAGATATGTTCACTCAAACAAACCAATTCTTATAATCATAGGAATGACTACTCTTCACTGTATGCTGACAATGTCATTTGAATCAGTTTTGCCTTATTTTTCTGTAAATAAAATTGGTGGTGAAGGATTAGCTGTAAGTTTCTTAATGATGTGTGTTGGTATAGGAGCCTTATTCGCTTCAATATTTCTTGCAGGAACAAATAATGAAAGATTAAAAGGTAAATTATTTTATTATTTTGCTATATTGAGTGGAATTGCACCTATTGCTTTAGGTCTTTCAACAAATCTGTATCTTTCGTTATCTGCAACAATATTCATGGGAATGGGACAAGCAGGATATATGATTATTTCACACACAATTATTCAGATGATGTCACCTGATTATGTAAGAGGAAGAATAGCTGGAGTTTATGCCATGTATATTGGGGGAAGCATGGCTTTGTTCAACTTCCTAAATGGACTATCAGCAGACTTTATTGATCCTGGTTACTCATTAGCAATTCAAGGTATAATTTTTTCGTTAATTGTATTCATATACAGAAATCAAAATATCTTAAATTCAATATACTCTGGGAATACAAAAGAAATAACTTCATATAGTAAAATTTAAATAGAAGCAAAAGCATTATGTTTTTATATGAAAAAATATCCCAAAGCTTGGAAAGATTTATTAGATAAGATTGATAATAAATTCTTAAGAGATTTGCTTAGTGATATAGAAAATGTAGAAACAGGGAATATGATCGCAACAGATATTCGAATTGTTTTTAAGTCATTAGATTCATATAACTTATTTAATCTTTCAATTAAGAACCAGTCGTCTAGAAAAATAATAGAAAAAGCTTTTTCTGAAACATTCGGAGATGAAATATCAATAATAATTGATCCTCCTGAAACTAAATAAAATAGATTTTACGTTGACTAAGAAATAATTTATGAAATAATTTCATGTAATTAGAGATAACTAAATTGAAAAAGGAGAAAATATGTTCTTGGGAGCTGCATCAATGATTGGTACTACAGGAGCTGGATACAGTGGTAATATACCTCATGAGTTTGATGTACTAACTTACACAAATGAAGACCTTAAAGAAGTAGCAGATATAGGCTACACGGTCCATAACATTGTTGTTTCAGATCCTACAGTTTACTCAGAAGAAGTAATTAAAGAAATTAAGTATAGATTTGAAAAAAATTCAGTCCTAATTGGTAATTCTAGAGGAACTTATGGTGGTGGATTAGTAAGTTCTGATGAAAAAACACGAAAGAATACCATAAATTTTGTTGAGCAAATGTGTGGATTATCAGCAAAGTTAGGATGTCCAAGTACATACCTCAGACCAGGTAGCCTAAATGAAAATGGAGCTTGGTTGCCTCATCCTGAAAATCATACTAATAAGGTATTCGATAGATTAGTAGACTCGACAAAGCAAATTTGTAAAGTTGCTGAAGCTGAAGGGATGCTACTTATTTTAGAAGGAGGTTATGTATCTCCCGTTTATTCAGCAAAAAGAGTTAAAGATTTTTTTGAAGCAGTTGGTTCAAAAAACCTAAAATTCAATCAAGATCCAGTTAATTTTCTATCCTCATTAGAAGAGGCATACAACACACGAGATTTTCTAGAAGAATTTTTTACTCTATTAGGAGATTACACAATAAGTGCTGACCTTAAGGATTTTAGAGTTATTGATTCATTACTATTTCAACTAGAAGAAGAATATTTAGGGCATGGAATGATGGACCAAGTATATTTCCTAAAGAGAATGCAGGAAATTTGTCCTAATGCTCAAATTTTAGTAGAACATATCCCCAGAGAAAAATTTAGACCTTCATACTCAGAAGTAATGAAATTTTCAAAAGAAGCCGGTATAGAATGGGAAAAAGTAAATTAAATTCCTATTTTTTTCTTTATTCTTACGAAATTTTTTAAGTAATAGTGATAGATAAAACCTTTAATTTTAGGTTTTCCAATTTTTTTCCTCAAATCATTTTCCCAATTAGTAGCTGGACAAGTTAGTTCTTTAGAAAAAATCAAGTAAAGAGTCCAGCTAAATAACGGAAAAGTTATGTACCATTCTGCATTTATAATATAAAAAGGTATAGAAAAAAATGTCACTATCAAAAAAATATGATGGGATATAACTAGTAAATAAAATAATAATTTATTAGAAATTTTTTTTTCCTTTCATTATCAATCTATTTTTAGCGTACAAGAAAAATTTTTTTTTATCCTTAATATTCAAAAATTATTTTGAGAATCTAAAAATTCTACTTCCTAACCTATCAGTTACATAAAATTTATCTTTATGGTAATGAATATTACTTGGTTTCCATGATTCCATATGATAAATTTTAGTCATTTCACCTTCATTATTTATCACTGCAATAGCTCCAATTCCAGGTAAGGTTTGATAAATGTTACCATCATCATCTACCGTAATTCCATCTGGACTTCCAGGGTCTGCAAATCTTCTTAACATCTGTGGTTCTATATTCTCTTCTGAGTTGAGATTTTCCATTACCACTAATCTATTTGCTCTAGTTTCAGATATAAGTATTTTATTTTCTATGCTTGCTATACCACTAGGAAAAGCTAAATCTGATAAAAATAGTTCAGGCTTATTATTTTTCAGCATTTTATAAACAGGACTAATACAAGGATTTGGAAAAGGATTTCGAATTGGATCTGTAAATATAATCTCATCGTTATCTGTAATTACTAAGTCTGAAGGTCCATTAAGACTCATCTCATCATACTGATTACATATCTGAGAAACACTACCATTACCCAAGCTAATTCTTAGTATAGCTTTACGAGTAGCATCAGCTACTATAAGTGAACTATTTTTCTTTGAGAAAGCTATTCCTAAGGGCCTTCCTTTTGTATTTGCATGTACCTTAAGATCCTTCTTAGTTACTACAAATATATTTCCAGTTGAAGCTGAAGAAACATATATATTTTCTTTATCATCAATCGTGATACCTTCAGGATGCGGAATAGTTGAAGAAATTTCTTCTAGATCTTTAGGTAAGTTTGGTTGAAGTTGACTTAAAATTTGAAGCTCCTTTTATTCATCTAGATCTTGATCGTTCCATAATGACCCTCTTTTAGCTAGGGCATATTCAGCTAAAATCAATTCAATTTTTTCTGGAGTGAGATTATCTCTATCCTCTTTAAGTGATTTTTTAGATTTTTTATCATTTATTTTTTCTTGAATAGTAAGAGTAG
Source organism: Chloroflexota bacterium (assembly GCA_036228785.1). Lineage (GTDB taxonomy): Bacteria > Chloroflexota > Dehalococcoidia > Lucifugimonadales > Lucifugimonadaceae > TMED-70. The sequence continues at coordinate 3,743 of JAZANE010000032.1, read as the reverse complement.
GTTGATCTTCTCCCCAATAAATTGTTTGGTGCGGAAATGGTATTTCAATTCCTTCTATATCAAATCTAGCTTTAATTCTTCTAATAAGTTCAGATCTCAAGTTCCATTGCTTCATGGGTTTACAATCACCAAGCATTCTAATTGTTATACAAGAGTCATCAAAGGATTGAATTCTAAGAACTTGGGGAGCCTTAATTATATTTAGACCAAAAACTGGATCTGCTGATAGTTCGTTACCTATCTGATTTAATATTATTATTACTCTTTCCAAATTTTCCTTGTATGCAACACCAACATCTAGAACCACTCTTGAATAATTTTTAGTTCTATTAGCTGATACAGAAATTTCTCCATTTGGAACTACATGAACGGTTCCTTCTAAATCTCTTAGAATCGTTCTTCTTAAATTAATATCCTCTACTAATCCAGAAGTTCCAGATATAGTTACTACATCTCCAGTTCTATATTGATTCTCTGCTATTATGAATATTCCGCTAATCAAATCTCTAACCAAATGCTGAGCTCCAAATCCAACGGCAATACCAACAACACCAAAACCTGCTAGTACAGGCCCTACTGGAATAGATAATTTAGAAAGAATCATAAAAATGCCAGCAAGAATAACTATAATTTGTGCACCACCAGTAAAAACTCTTGATAGAGTTGTAGCTCTTTTTTCTGACTCTTCATGTTCTCCATACTCAGATCTACTCATTACGAATGTTGTTACTAATTTTGGAAAAATTCTATCTATAAGTCTTACAATTCCCCAAATTGTTAAGATCATAATTAAGATGACTAGCCCTTCTGAAAAAACCCATGAAAAAACATCCAAAGATTTTTCTTGAAAGTAGGAAGAAATAGGAGAAACATTAATTCCAACTATTGAAAGTAAACCTACCAACATTACAGAAAGTAAAAATATCAGCACTGTACTATCAAAAGCCTTAGTATCCAATAATGAAACAAAAGTACCTAAATCTCTTGTTTCGTCTCTATTTTTTAATTTATTAGCAAGTGATGAGATTTTAGGACGTGCAAATCTATGAAAAAGAAACCAAGAAATTATGACGGTTATTATAAGTAGAATTGCCCATATACCTTCACCTAAGAACCATTTACCAAGGCTTTGATAACCTAAGAAATTCAAAACTGAATTTAGAAAATTTTCCATAATAAATATAAATTTGTATTCTTAATTATCTATTTATCCAGAAATATGCATCTAGCTAAATTAAAAACGAATATTAGGAAAATCTAGTAAATTGATATTTGCTTTTACATACTCATTAGGCTTTAGATTCCCTATTGAAAAAGGTCCATAATTTGTCCTAAAAAGATCCAACACATTAAAATTAAAATACTTAAATACCTTTCTAATTTCTCTGTTTTTTCCTTCAGTTATTGAACACTCATATATAGATACATTTTTTTTAGACTTTTTTGTAAAGATATTCATTGGTTTATAATAAAAATTTCTAATTCTGAGCCCTTTTCTTAGTAGCATAAGTTGTTCTCCAGTCAATTTACCGTTAATAACAACTTGATATTTTCTAGAAATATTATTTTTAGGTAATTCTAGAAATCTTGAAATATCTCCATTATTAGTTAAAAGCAAAAGCCCTGATGAGTCCTTATCTAATCTTCCTACAGAAAAGAAACCTTGCAAACTATTTGGAAGTTCATCAAAAATAGTATTTCTTTGCATTTCATCTTTTTTAGATACAATCAAGCCTTTGGGCTTATAATATAAATAAATTTCATTGTTGCTGTTAAAAAATATTTTTTCTCCATCAACTAAAACTTCACTATTGTAAGATACTTTGAATGCAGGTGTATATATAATTTCTCCATCTACAGAAACTTTTCCCTGAAAAATTAATTCTTCTGCATCTCTTCTAGAACAATAGCCTGAGTTACCTATAAATTTTGCTATTCTGACAGTATCGTTAATGTTAGTATTATTCATGTTAGTATTTTTCATAAATGGATATTCTAGAATTTATCTTTACAAATATTTCGTTACCAGTTTATACTGCAGTTGCAACAGTTATATTCACAATTTTATACTACCTGATTGTAATCTTCTTAATTAAATTTTATTCCTCAGATGATGAATCGGAAAATTACAAGAGAAATAACGAAATTCATATTATTGTAAAGATTTTTGTTTTTTTATTTTGTTTGATAGCTGGGGTTTTTACTCAAGGAGTTATAGCTGATCTTTATATATTCAGAGATTATGAGTGTGCATTGAGATCATACAGCTGTATTAGCTAAACTTAAATAATCTAGAAAAATTAATTATTAGTCCACTAATATTATATTAAAGTGTAATAATAAGTTTAATTGGAGAATTTATGGACAACGTTGGTAAAAAAATTTACGACTACATCAAAAAAAGATACATTATAGGACTATTACTATTATTCCCTCTAGCAGTTACTTACTTTGTTGTTTCATTTGCTTTTACTAGTTTAGACTCCATACTGCAACCTGTTTTCAGATGGATTTTTGGAACTAATATTCCTGGAGCTAGCTTCATTAGTTTATTCGTATTAGTATTTTTAGTTGGAGCATTATCTTCAAATAAAATTGTAAAGAGCTCTCTTAAGATTTTTGAGATAATCATTAGTAAATTACCTCTAATAAATGGTGTCTATACTACTTCTAAACAAGTATCTACAGCATTTACTGGAGGTGGTAAAAATGGAGGTTTTAGTCAAGTTGTAGCTATTGAATACCCAAAAGAAAAGACATGGACTATTGGTTTCTTGACCAATACTATTGATTTTGATGGAGAAGAGCACGGATTTGTTTATATGCCATCAACTCCTGTACCCAATACTGGCTGGTTATCTATAGTACCCACTAATAAAATTAAGTATTTAGACCTAACTGCAGAAAAAGCTATGAGAATAATTGTTGCTGGTGGTTTAGGTACTGGAGATTCCTTAAATTCACATAATAAATGATCATGTTTAATAGCGAAGAAGATTTCCTAGAATTTTTAAAAAGGGATAATAAAAGTACTAGTAGTATTCCTAAAAATTGGTTAGGGATAGGTGATGACGCTGCAGTTATAGATTTTAATGAAACAGACCTTATTTTCTGTACTGATGCTATGGTAGAAAATACTCACTTTAGGCTTAATCAAGATTTTTTTAATGTAGGTTGGAAATCAATAGTATCAAATCAAAGCGATATTGCTGCTATGGGTGGATTCCCACTAGGATTCACAGTTACCCTCGGAATTAATAAGGATATGAATAAAGAAAAGATCAATAGACTATATCAGGGAATAAATAATGCTTGTGAAAATTTTGGAGGAATTTTGTTAGGCGGAGATACTGTAAGTAGTTCAACAAATTTCATTTCTGTCGCTGCAATAGGTAAAAGCTTTATAAAGGGAAAAAACATGACTAGAGATACAGCCAAATCAGGTGATTTAGTTGCAGTGACTGGTCAAATAGGAAACTCTATAGCTGGACTTGAAATATCAGAAAAAGATAATACTATCTCAAATAAATTTACTCAAAAATTCTTTCATCCAATCCCAAGAATAAATGAAAGTAAAATAGCAATTGAAAATGGAATAATTTGCTCTATGGATTTATCAGATGGTTTAATAAAGGATCTTTACAGGATATGCAAAGCTTCAAAAGTTAAAATAGAAATAGATTTTGAAAAAATAAATTATGATCAGGATCTAAATAATATATTTAATGAAAATATAGAAAATA
>JAZANE010000031.1:0-8559 GCA_036228785.1 Chloroflexota bacterium | reverse complement strand
ATTCAAATTCATTATCAGAATCTGGATTTAATGAATTAGTAAATACAATGTCTCTTTTTGGTGAAAATAGAAAATTGATTTTTATTGACCTTTTAACAAAAATTATTTCTTCTAAAAATGAACAGTGGAAAGAATTTAATGAGGTGTGCATAAATAAACCTTCCATGAATGAATTGATTTTTTTTGAATCAAAAGAGATCAATGTTAGTTCAAATAAGATAAAAAAATTTATGGAATTAGCCGAAGTTTATCTAAATAATTTACCAACAGGCAGAGGTTCTTGGGATAAGATAAGAAATTGGATCTTAAGTAGACAAAATATTCATCAAATTGAATTAAGTACTGAGGCAGTAAACAAACTAATAGAATTGATTGGCAATAATTACAGATATATAGACAACGAGTTAATAAAGTTAAGCAATTTCAAACCAGAAGAAAGAATTGAGCAATCTGATATTGAAATAATGGTTTCTGGTATAAAAGAATCTTCTATTTTTGAACTAATAGATTCTTTATTAGAAAAAAATATATTTAGATCAAACCAACTTATAAATGAATTTATAGATAATGGTCAAAGTTTTTTTAATATAGAACAAATGTTGGCAAGGCAATTAAGGTTAATCATAATTGTTCAAGACCTTTTAGGAAAAAATAATAATAAGGAAATACAAAATAAAATTCAAATCAAATCAAATTTTGCATTTAATAAAATCCTTGACCAAGCTCAAAAGTTTTCATCTAATAGAATGAGATCAATGCTTCAAAATCTATTAAAATTGGAGATAGGAATTAAAATAGGGGACAAGTCTGAAAAAGAGATATTAAAGCAATTAGTTCACATATTATGAAAAAAATAATTATTACACTTAATATTTTTATATTTTTATCGTGTTCTCAGCAAGATGAATCTATTACATCTGAGGAGATTACTTATGAATATTCCCCTCAAGCATCCTTAGATCTATATGTTCAAGGACATAGATTCATTGATCAAGGTAAATATAAAGAGGCTCAAAAAACTTATGAAAAATTAACAATTATTGATCCAGAATTTTCTAAAGCATGGGAAGGCCTTGCAGACAGCTCCCTTCTTCAATCAAATCTTCCTCAAGCAATGAGTTATATTGAAAAAGCCTTAGAGATTAATCCCTCTATTGCATCGCATTATTCAAAAAAAGCTCTAATACTTTATTATCTTGACGAGTATGACCCTTCTGAACGGTTTGCTAATTATGCTCTTGATATTGATAAAAATGATGTAAGAGCAATAATAGTTTCTGCTGCAGTTAAGGCTCATAAAGGATTATTGGATCAATCAAACGAACTTTTTGAAATTGCTATTAATTTAGAACCAGAAGATTCATCTATTTATTACTGGAAGGCAAAAAGTTACAGAGAGTTTGATATAGATTTAAATCAGTCAATGGATCTCATCAATACCGCTATAGAAATGGATAGGTCTGCTCCTGCTTATTTTATAGAAAGAGGATTACTGCACTTCACATTTGGAGAATTTAAAAAAGCTGAAAAAGATTTGCTTGAAGCAATAGAAATAGCTAAAAACCCTAGAAATCAATCTATGATTGATAAAGCAAATGAAATCTTAGAAGATGTTAGGAATAAATAAAGTTATATTCCTTACAGGATTATTAATATTGTCATGTAGCTCTCAAAATATATATGAGGGAAAAATTACAAATATAGATACTATAGATTCAAATGGAATAAAGTCTATTGATATTATTCATACTGTAAACAAATTTGATAAAGATAAGTTTTACGTTGATAAAAATAATAGACTTGAGGATTTGAATATTGATTATACCTACTCTCATGTTATGTACCATATGTTAGAAGGTAAAAAAGTTGAAATAGTATTTGAAATAAAGAATTCAAAAAAAATAATTAAGGGCCTTAAGTTTTTAGATCATTCTCATTAGATTAATATAATTTGCTTAATTCTAATTTAATTTCTTTGGATTCAACAAAACCTTGATATCTATTATTAACTTTGCCATTTGAATTTATTAAGAATGTCCAAGGCTCAGTTTTAATATTAAATTTTTGTACAGCGTCATTCAAAATTCCAACTGATAAATCTCCTTTTTTCATAATTTCATCAAAATTCTTCCAAATCTCAACATGAATAATAATTACATCATTATCAGAACTAGAAATTTTCTTTAATTCTTCTAATTGAGGAGCACAAGCTCCAGTGACACATAAACCAGGGGTTGAAAATGATAAAAGAATAGGTTTCTTTAGTTTTAGTGCATTTTCAAGACTATATTTATAAAGATTTCTATCTGCTTTAATATCTGTACTGATTTTACTTATTTCAAAGTCATTTATTGAAGGAGTATAAATAGGTTCAACTGTATCTCCTACAGATAAAGTGGATGAATTTTCTAAAACATTGACAGTTGCTTTAGCAGTTTCCTGATCTCTATTTACAATAAATTCCCAATATCCCGGTTCTTCAAAATTAATTTTAGTTACGAAGACATTTCTTTTAGGCGGCCAAAATGAAGTATTTATCTCTTCTATTTTGGTTATTTTATTACTTTCTAGTTTTTTGAATGAGAATTTTAAGTTTTCTGTGATTGTTTGTCCTTTCTCATCAAGTACTGATAAAACTACTCTATTATTTCCGATCTCTAAATCTTCAGTAATAATAAATAAAGATAATAAGTTTTGTGTTTCATTTTTGGCGGTTTCATTGGAGCAACCAAAAATAATGATAAGTATAGTGATAAGAAAAATTTTTTTCATTACTTAATTGTAAGCATTTTGGTTGGATTATTAATCATTAATTTGTTGGTTATTTCTTCATTGAAACCTCTCATTTTCATCCAAGGTATAATTCTTGTCAATAAATGATCGAATCCATGACCACCATATTTTTTTAGTCTATGTTTTGTACAAATATCTTGTGCTAGTAAGATTTTATCTTCGAAATTATTATCGATTAAATACTCTACCATTTTTATTCTTTCATGATCTCCAGGCATGTACGTTTCTGGTGCTAAGGGATAGTATGGACTATCATGTCCCCATAAATCTAAATTTATAAATACTCCTGTTTGAGCAGTTTCAAATAAGATATCATAGTTAAATATAGTTCTATCAATATGCCCCATAACTACGTTATCTAAATCTGCACCTAATCTATCAATAAAATTTATTATTTCTAATGGAGCGTACTCATTTCTTCCAGGGTGTATTAGTAATGGAAGTCCTGTAGTTTTATGTGCTGATACTGATGCTTCCATTGATTTTTTCTCATTATCAGTCCATGGCCAAGAACAACCAACCTCACCAATTATTCCAGATTTTACATCAGTGTTATCTGCTCCATAATTTATATCTTTCATGATTGTTTCAAACAAAGATTCAATTCCATCTTTTGTATAATTTTTTTTCTGAGCCAATTCAACATAAAAACTAGAACCCATTACTATGTTTACACCTGTTTTTTTACTAATAGTTCGTAATTTTTCTGGGTCTCTTCCAAGTCCAATATTTGTAACATCTACTATTGTATTTCCCCCAGATTTTTTATATGAATTAAGCTCTTCACATGCATCATCAATATCTGTGTAAATTAAGTTATCTTTAGAGGAAGCCCAGTTAAATCTGACCCAACCTAAATTGCTTATACTTAATTTTTGGTCCATCAAATAAATTTCTTCTTTATTGATTGGTTCAGTTAAGATGGCATTAAAATCTATAATCACATGGTCATGAGTTGAAGTATTTCCAACTTCTGAGGGATCAATAAGACCATTAACTGTCATAACTTTGCCTTTACTACTCTCCATATTAAAAATCAGGTTTTATCATTAGTTATAAATACCCACCAAACTACTTTTGGATAGTTTGGTGGGTGTAATTTAGACATTTGTTCAATGAATGAACTTTTCAATATTTCCCCTAAAGCTTTGGTTTTGAAGCAGGCATATTACTCATTATTTCTAATTTTGATGTAACTGCCGGATTCTGGAGTGCGGTTGGTCTTTCGCCTCTAAGTACAGCCGCAACTTGTTGTGAAGCTCTTCTTCTTGAAAGCCAGGCTGATCTGGTTGATTGACCAGCAATATGAGGAGCAACAATTACATTAGGCATGTAAAATAATGGATTTTTGGGATCAGCTGGTTCTTGTTCAAAAACATCTAAACCTGCACCCCTAAACTTTTTACTGTTAAGGGCGTCTATCATTTCTTTTTCATTAACTACAGCGCCTCTACAAACATTTACAAAAAAAGCATCCTTTTTCATCAAGTCGAACTGCTCTTTTCCTATCATATGATAAGTTTCTGGATTTAATGGAACTATCGCTATAACATAATCAGCTCGCTTAAATACATCATTTAATTCCCAAACTTGTTCAACTCCATATTCCTTAATTAACCATGGTGGACAATATGGATCATAAACAATAGTATCCATCCTCCAACCTCCAAGTTTTCTAGCTATTTGTCTGCCTATGTTTCCAAAACCTATTATTCCAACTGTTTGTTCATCTAATGGTTCTATAGGACTAAATTCACTTCCATCCCATTTTCCGCCATCTCTTAATTGCAAAGTGTATTGAACAACTTGTCTATTAAGTGCAAGCGTGAAAGCAACCGCTTGATTGGAAACTTCTTCCGCACACATACCAGCTCCATTAGTAATCATCATGCCGTGTTCTGTTGCAGCTTCAGCATCAATGTGGTTAAATCCATGAGAATACACTGCTAAAACTTTACAATTTTTTGTGGATTTGATGAATTGTTCACTTCCCCAGCCAGCTCTGTTTAGAATTGCATCAGCATCCTTAACTACTTCCATTGCCTCACCTTCTGATTTAGGATTTGCTTTCACAAATTCTACATCAAGGTCAGCCATTTCTGCTTGTTCGTATTCAAGCTTGTCATCCTCTGGTCCTAAAAACACTACCTTATATTTAGCCATAAAATTTTCCTTTCAAAAAACTTCCTATCTATAATCAAATTTTATTAATATTTTGCTTTATCGTATAAAATAATAAAGAAAAAGGAACGATCATTAGTAGATTTTTATAGATTTTTTTCTTTTTTTACAAAAAATTTAAGCTAATGCATAAATCAGATTTATCAATATTTTTAGAATTGTCAGATATACCTACTACATCATTCCACGAGAATCGTGTTTCAAACTTTATTAAAAATAAACTAAATGAGTTTGAAATTGATTTTACAGAAGATGAATGGGGAAATATTGAAGTATTAATAAAAGGCAAAAAAGAAGAAGAAGTCGTCTTTATTTCTCATATGGACCATCCAGGATTTGAAATTGTTGAGAGATTAGACAAAAACCTATATAAAGCTAGAACCTTAGGTGGTCTTCCTAGACTTTCTGATGTAGAAAATACAAAAATTAAGATATTTGATAAAATTTCTGAAACCAAAGGGAATTTGAAACCATATAATGAATCTACTTCAAATGATTCAAGATTTAAGTCTTCTGATAGATGGCTTAACAGTGAATTTGTTTCTGTGAATGTTGAACTTACTGAACAGAATTTTCCTATTCCTGTTGTATTTGACTTACCTAAACCAAAAATTTCAAATGATCAAATAATTACACCTGTAGCTGATGATTTAGCAGGTTGTGCACTAATATTAGAAATGCTAGATTCCTTAAAGTCCAGCCAAAATAACTATTCAATTAGAGGGATATTTTCCAGAGCTGAAGAGGTGGGATTATATGGAGCAAGATTAATAGCAAAAAGTAAAAGAATTAATAAGAATTCCATTATAGTTAGTATAGAAACAAGTAGTGAATTACCTGGTGCTGTTTCAGGCTCGGGACCAATAATCAGAACAGGTGACAGGGCAACAACTTTTGATAATTCAGGAGAAATAATACTACTATCTTCTGTAAAACTTTTAATTAAAGAAGATAAAGAATTCTTATTTCAAAGACAATTAATGGGTTTGGGTGGTTGTGAAGCCACTGCATTCTCTGCGTTTGGATATAAAGTTACAGGTATTTCTTTACCATTAATAAATTGGCACAATGCAAATCCTGAAGGAAAAGTTGAACCTGAAAGAATTAGTATCACTGATTATCAAAATGCATTAAATATCATGATAGGAGTTGGAAAATTAGATATTGTTAATAATAATGATTATTACAAGACTCTAATTGATATTCCTGCAGATGCAGAAAGATTAAGATTAAGTTAGGAGAAAAAATGCCTGAAGTTGATGGTTCATATTTAGTTGCTAGAACTCTAAAAGAAGAAAATACAGAATGTTTATTTTATCTAATGGGAGGTCCAAATTACGAAATCATAAATAATTCTGAAGATTTAGGCATCAAGACATATGATTTTAGACATGAACAGGCAGCAGCAATGGCAGCTCATGGATATTCTCGAGTAACGGGTAAACCAGGAGTTACAACAGCAGCTTCTGGGCCAGGAACATTAAATCTCCTCACGGGTCAATATAATGCATTTGTTGATTGTGCTCCTATGATAACTCTTGGAGGAGCTGGACCAATTAAGGATTTTTATAGAGGAGGATTTCAAGAAATAGATCAGGTTTCTATATTTGAAAAAGTATCTAAAGCTACTTTTAGACCAACTTCTGCTTCTCAATATCCACAAGTAGTTTCTCATGCATTTAGAATTTCCACAACAGGAAGACCAGGTCCAGTTTATATTGACTGTAACGAGGATGTTTTATATGAAAAAATAAATGAAAAAGATACTACAATAGCAACTCGTTCAAAAGAAAGCTCTGGTCCATCTGGTGATAGCGATTTGATAACAAAGACCATAAATTTGTTATCTAAATCTAATTCCCCAATAATTTTTGCTGGAGGTGGAACTTTTTGGTCTGATGCTTCTAGAGAATTGAAAGAATTTATAGATATTTCTGGAATACCTTTCTACACAACTCCGATGTCAAGAGGTGTTGTTTCAGATAAACATCAATATTCTTTTCCTGCAGCAAGATCAAGTGCTTTTAGAGAAACTGATTTAGTTATAGTTTTGGGTACTAGATTTAATTGGATTATGACATACGGGAATAGAATTAATCCTGAAGCTAAAATTATTCAAGTTGATATTTTAGAAGAAGAAATTGCTCATAATAGAAATGTGAGTTTAGGAATTGTTGGGGATTGTAAAAAAGTAATTAATCAATTCATTAATGAATTTAATAATCAAAATCTCAAGTCTGATAAATGGGAGCCCTGGAGACAAAATTTATCTGATTTGGAAAAAACAAGATTAGAAAGGGTAGAACCTTTAGAGAATTCAAATCAAGTCCCAATTCACCCCCTTAGACTTTGTAAAGAATTAAGAGAAATTATGGATGAAAATTCAATTATTTCTATAGACGGAAATGAAATACTTCATTTCGGCAGACAGAGTATTCCTGCTTATTTACCGGGTCATTCAATTAACTCTGGTCCAACTGGGTGTATGGGCGTGGGATTACCATATGCAATTGGAGCTAAAATAGCTAAACCTAATAATACAGTCTTTTCTCTTCATGGAGACGGATCTTTAGGTATGAATATTCAAGATTTTGATACAGCAGTAAGACATAAATTGCCTATAGTTGTGGTTGTTTCAAATAATGAGGGTTGGACTGCTAGGGTAGAGGGAATTAGAAAACCTGGAAGGGAACTTGGATTCACTAGATTTGACTTGATAGCAGAATCTCTTGGTGGATACGGAGAAATGGTTGATGATCCCAAAGAAATCAAACCTGCAATAATTAGAGCGATTGACTCTGGACTTCCGGCAATAGTAAATGTTCATACTGATCCAACAGCTAGAGCGATTTCTAAATTCGTTGGATCAAAAATGGAGTAATACAAATTAATGTATACATGGATTAACCATAATTCTTTATATATATTAATATTTCTTTTTCCAATTTTAATAAGTTCTTTATTATTTTTTTATGTGACCAAAAATAAATTTGTAATAATAATCTCATTTATATTCTTAACTTTATTATTTGTTTCAGTAAAAATATTTTTTCAGCCTAAATCAAATGTAGATCTTTCACAAGTAGAATTAGTAGAAATAATTAATAACGAAGAACATGTTGTTATAGAATTTTTTTCACCTAATTGTATGGGTTGTGTTTTGAGTCAATCAGCTGTAAATGAATTCATTGATAATTATTCTAATAAGTTCAAAGTAATAAAACTAAATGTTTCTGATAATCGATACTCAAATATCATTTCAGAAAATATGATCACGGTTACACCAACTTTTATCTACTATAAAAATGGTAAAATCTATGAAAAATATGTTGGGATGCTTAACGAATCAGAAAAACTTTATGAAAAATTTAATCAATAATCACTTCATTTAATTTTTCTGCAATTATATCTATATCTATCTCATCCAAGCTATGAACTGTAATAGAAATTTCATCTCTGTAAGCATGGCCATCATTTAGACCTCCACCAACATATATTTTTGGATCGCTTTTAGATAAAACCTCCATTATTTTTTCAGATTTAGGACCTATGTAATTTGATTCAAAACTTATTACAACTGTTGGG
>JAZANE010000030.1:0-8068 GCA_036228785.1 Chloroflexota bacterium | reverse complement strand
TTATCAGCTTTTTAATATTTTTTGAAGAAGCATTAAATTTAAATGGAGATTCTAAAAATAATTTTTTCAATATTTCAAGTTGTGAAATACTTTGGAAAATAGTTATTAAATCTCTGTAATTACAACTTTTATTTTCAATTCTATTTATAAGTCTTTCTAGATCACTGATTTTCTTTAAAACATCTCTTAAATCATAAAGATTAACTTTGTTATCAATCAACCAATCTAATTTCGTATGTCTATCATTTATAGTTTCGATATTTTGAGTTGGAGTGATAAGCCAATTTCTTAATAATCTTGCTCCCATGGGAGTAGAAGTTTCATTCATAAAACTAAACAAAGTATTATCATCATTACCTGAAATAGATTTTGTTATTTCTAAATCTCTTAAGGTTACATAGTCCAAGATTAGGTCGTTAGATCTATCAATATTATTTATTTTTTGTATGTTTTTGGCAAAAGTTTTTTGATTGGAGCCAACAAAATCTAAGATCATACCTAGACTCATAATTAGGGATTTTTTATTATCTACACCTATTTGAGATAGATCCTCAATTTCAAAATGAGAGTATATAGTATTTTTAGCAAGAGCTATATTTTTAACTGGGCCTTCGTATTCTCTTGTAAGAAAAGAATCAACATACTCATTAAATATTTCGGAATTATCTTTTGAAAAAATTATCTCTCTTGGATTCAATCTTTCAATTTCATTAAAAATATTTTGTCTGTCAGATGAATAAGTTTCAAATTTTCCAGTTGAAATATCTAATGCTGCAATATGAATTAAATCTTTATCTTCATATATACTCACTAAAAAATTATCATCATTTGAATCTAATAAATCTGGATCAGTAACTGTGCCAGGAGTAATAACTCTTGTAACTGCTCTATCAACAATTCCTTTTGATTCTTTTGGATCAGATGTTTGCTCTGCAATAGCTATCTTTAGACCAGAATCAATAAGTTTCATTAAATTGTTTTCAAGTGAATGATAAGGTATTCCAGCAAGAGGGACTTTATGTTCTGCTCCAACATCTCTAGCAGTTAGTGCTATATTAAGAATTGAAGATAATTTTTTTGCATCTTCGTCAAAAGTCTCATAAAAATCTCCCATCCTAAACAATAGAAGACAGTCTTGATAGTTATTTTTTATGTCTAAATATTGTCTCCTGCCAGGAGACATTTTCTCTTCGCTATTCTTTTTTGTACTCATTTAGTTAGTAATTTATAGTTACTGTATCACTAGCTATCCAGCGAAGTCTACTTATGGTTACATCCTTGGGAAGATCAACAACTAGATAACCTATAACTTGTGTTCCTTCCACTAATGTTATATCGCCCCATAAAGGAATAAAATCATTAACTTTATATTTATTATCTAATTTAGGAATTTCATATGCTCTATCTATACTGTTACTAGGGAAATAAGTCTTCCCATCAGATGCTAATATTTCAGCAGCAGTGTCATTTATGTTTAAGGTTATAGTGTTAGCAGTTTCGTTTATTATTTGAAGTTTTAATAATCCTAGATATCTTCCCTGATCTGTTGAATCAATCTCCCAGTTTGTCAATTCACCAGTGAATGCATCTGGTCCATCATAATTAATTTTCTGATTATATTGAGGTTCACTACTTTTTATCCATAGTACCTTTCCAGATTTATATAAAGGGTCTAAATCTTCAGAGTTAAAGAGAATCCATGGAATAGAAATTGCTGCGAAAAGTACTGAAATTATTGTAATAGATATTAGTAATCTAGGTCTATTGAGTTTAGGGAATGTAGTTACTCTTCTAGTTAGGATATTGTTTTCAGAATCAATTTCAACATATTCATCTCCTGATGTAGCAAAGCCTTTTATCTTAAATGAAAAATATATCCTTGAAATATTATCTCGTGTATTTATTTTAGATACAGCGTATTCTTTTTCTTTATCTTCAAAATCAGGACCATATTCATATTTATTTGAAAGTATAAAATCTAAAGAAATATCAATTATTTCCTTTTGATCTTGAAACTTACCATATTGTATATCTTTCGTTTGATTCATATTTTTTAATTTACTAATTCTTTATATATATCAAATAAACTTTCAGTTATATATTCTATTTCTTCAATCTTATTTGTTAGACTAAATGACAATCTTACTGAACCAAGAGCTAAGTTATCATTTACTCCTTTTGCTAACAAAACATGACTAGGTTCGACACTTGCAGTACTGCAAGCAGAACCGCTACTAGCCATTATACCCTTAAAATCTAGACCGATGAGTATTGGTTCACCTTGAATATTAGGAATTGAAAAGTTTACTATATTAGGCAACCCATTTGATGAACTGTGTATAACAGCTTGGGGTATAGAGTTTTTCAATTCATTAATAAATTTTTCTGACAATAATTTTGTGTGAGTGAAGAAACTTTCTCTATCTTTTTCAGCTATTTCTATAGCTTTACCAAGTCCGACTATACTTGGAACATTTTCCGTTCCAGACCTATTCTGTCTTTCTTGTCCCCCTCCATCTAACAGTGGTTCAACAACTATATCTTCTTTTATGTATAATGCTCCTATGCCTTTTGGAGCATTAAATTTATGCCCCGAAATAGAAAGTAAATCTACTCCTAATGTTTTTACATCTACATTAATTTTTCCAATGGCTTGAACAGCATCACTATGAAAATATATTTTATTACTGAATTCTTTCTCTTTTTCTCTAACGATTTCAACTAAACTTCTTATATCTTGCACTGAACCAATTTCATTATTAGCAAGCATAATAGAAATCAACTTTGTTTTTTCCGTGATCAAACTTTTGAAATTCTCAATATCAATCATTCCTTCATTATTAACATTTGAGTACTTAACTTCATATCCAATGTGTTTTTGTTGTTCAGCTGGATGAATCACAGCATGATGTTCAATTGTAGAAATTATAATTTCATTCTGAGAATTATCTTTTACAGGTAGACATAATCCTTTAATTGCAAGGTTATTAGACTCGGTACCACCGCTAGTAAAAATAACCTCAGAAGACTTAGAATTTATGACTTTAGCAATTTTATCTCTTGCAAATTCAATTGCTGCTTTAGAGTCTTGACTAAGCATGTATAGGCCAGATGGATTACCATAAGACTTGGAATAAAAAGGCAGCATTTCGTTCAAAACTTCAGAATTAACTGGAGTTGTTGCCGCATTGTCACAATAAACTTGTTCTATTTCAGAGGTCATATATTTATTATAAATTAGTTTAAAAAAATAAGGCTGAATATAAGAAATTTGGTACACTAGAAAACATAAATTTTTTTGAAAGAGAATATTTTTGATTAGAGTTGAGCACTTCTATAAAAATTATGGGCCTTATCCAGCTGTTATAGATGTTTCTTTCGAGGTACTTAAAGGTGAGATAGTTGGTTTCCTTGGTCCTAATGGGGCTGGAAAAACTACAACTATGAGAAGTATCACAGGATACTTACCCCCTACATCAGGAAATATAACAGTCAGTGGATATGATTCTGTAAAATATTCTCTTGAAGCAAGAAGACATATTGGATATCTACCAGAAACCGTTCCTCTTTATTTAGATATGACTGTAACTGATTATTTGAGTTTCATGGGAAAAATAAGAGGAATGAATCAAAAGTGGATAAATGAAAGAATTAATAAAGTAATCGATCACGTTAGATTAGGTGATTATAGAAATACACACGTAGGAAAATTATCTAAAGGATATAGACAAAGAACTGGAATTGCCCAAGCCATTCTTCATGAACCAGATGTTTTGATAATGGATGAGCCTACGATCGGAATTGATCCAATACAAGTAGTAGAGACTAGAGAATTGATTAGTGAGTTGGGAGAATCTCATACCTTATTGATTTCATCTCATATTCTTCCAGAAGTGTCAGCAATTTGCCCGAGAGTATTAGTTATTTCAGATGGCAGGATAGTTGCTGATGATAAACCTGCGAATTTATCAAATCGATTATCTGGAACTGAAAGAATTGAAGTAGGGATTTCGGGAAGTAAAATTGATTCAATTATTTCAAGCCTTAGAAAAATAGATTCTGTTATAGATGTTAGATCTGACTCAAGAGCAGAACAAATAGATCAGGGTAAAAAAGAGAGCTTTCTACCAATAATTGTTGATGCAAAAACGAATCAAAATGCCACTGAAAATATAGCAAAATCTATAGTCGACAACGGTTGGGGACTAAGAAACCTAACTCCTCTTCCTATGACATTAGAAGAAATATTTTTACAGCTAACACAAGATAAATAATCATGAAAAATATTTATATTATACTGATGAAAGAGATAAAAACTTATTTTGCCTCACCGATGGCATATATAGTTTCCGCTTCATACCTAGCTATTACTGGATTCTTTTTCGTAGCTTCAGTGTCTGACGCATTTTCTGAAGCAACTATAAGGGGTTATTTAGCTGGAGCAACATTCTTTATGATTTTCATGTCTCCTGCTATAACAATGAGGCTCATAGCTGAAGAACAAAAATTAGGAACATTAGAACTTCTTTTAACTTCTCCAGTAAAGGAACTAGAAATAGTATTAGGAAAATTTTTAGCTTCTCTGATAACGGTGATAATTATGATCATTTTTTCACTATATTTTGTGATTTTACTTTATATTTTTGGAGATCCAGATTCAGGGCCATTGCTCAATGGTATTTTTGGTCTTTTACTATACTCTTCAGCTACATTAGCAATCGGATTATTCGCATCTTCTTTATCCCCAAATCAAATTGTAGGATTAATTGTGGGATCTGGAATATTAACGAGCTTAACAATTATTGATTTTATCTCAGACAGAGTTAGTGGTGTGGGAAGTGATATTCTTAGCTTTCTTCAATTGGGGGCATCTTTTTCTGTATTTGATCTAGGTTCTTTAGGAGTAGCAGAAAGTGGTCATTTTGCTGATTTCTCAAGAGGAATTTTTTCACTAGTAGATGTAGTTTTTTACCTTTCAGTTACTGTAGTTTTCTTACTTTTGACAATAGTAATTCTTGAATCAAGGAGATGGAGATAGTATGAGTACTGATAATAAGCGTCCATCAATGGAGTCTACAAAATTTAATTTTAGAAAATTACTAGATGATATAAGAGAAAATATTAGATCTCTAAGACAAGGTCTAATGCTTGCTTCAATTTTATCAGTTGTTTTGGGTTTTATTGTTTGGGTCTTTTTTAGAGATATATCTACTATTGGACTATGGATGATGCTAGTAGGAATCCTTCTAGCAGTAATAATAGCCTTAATTTCGTGGAAGAATATATTATTTTTTATTTTTGGGAGAAGAGGAAGGTATGGTATAAATACATCAATTGTTTTTCTTGCATCTCTAAGCTTAATTATTATACTCAATGCTCTACTATTCTGGCTTTCAGGAAGACCTGATTCCCCAGATTGGATGAGAATTGATACTACAGCCACTAAACAATTTATCCTTGAGGACCAAGCGATAAAAGTTATAGGTAACTTAAATGAAGATGTCAAAATAACAGTATTTATGGCCACAAATACTCCAGAAAAGAATGCAAACTGGAGAGCTACAGAAGATTTACTTCTTGAGTTCAAGAGAAGATCGAAACAAGTAAAGCTTGAGTATGAAAAGATAGATCCTGAACTAGATCCAAATGCAGCCGCAAATTATGGTGTAAATTCTTTTCCTTCTATCGTTGTTGAAGCTCTAGATTCTAGGAGATCTCAAATAATTCCAGGAAGGAGTTCGTTAGTTTCTACAAATCCATTTACGGAGCAAGATATCATAACTGGTTTGCTAATAGTTAATCAAATAAAACAGAAAGAAGTAATTTTTCTTACAGGTCATGGTGAAAGGGACATTACTGATTTCGACCCAAATTCTTCAGGAATGGGATTAATTTATTCAGATTTACTTGCTCAAAATTATAAAGTATTATCATCTACATCCCAAGAATTAGCTATTCTTTTGTCTGAGCAAAAAATACCAGCAGTTGTCGTAATAGCTGGAGCTGAATCTGACTTTACTTTACAAGATTCTGCAATAATATCAGAATATTTATGGCAAGGTGGAACTTTGCTGATGATGATAGAACCGGAAAATACTCCAGATGGTATAAAAACATTTTTATATAAATATGGAGTAGCGGTCGGTGAAGGGACAGTGTTTGATATGGCAAGTTTTGTGGCTCCAAAACCAAATTATCTTCAAATCAAGAAGACAAATGGACAAATACCAATTCATGAAATAACTACAGATTTTGATGTACTTTATCTTCCAGGATCTGCTTTCTTGGCATCGACAATAAGTCCTGATACTGTTCCTTTGTCAGATAATGGAGAACCTTTTATAAAACATGTTCCTTTAGCTTTCACAACATTAGAGAGTTGGGCACAAAAAGTAACTGATACAGATGACTTTTCTTATGATGTAGAGAGTGATATACTAGGTCCATTCCCTACTATTCTAGCAGTACAAGCAATATCAGAACTAGGGAAGACTCCAATTGAGAATGAAGATGGTAGCATTGCTCAAACCTCGATAGTAGTAGTCGGAGACACCGATTTTGCTTCGAATAAATATTCAGGATCTGCTAAAAACAGTGATTTATTTATAAATAGTATTAATTGGCTGGCAAAAGATTTTGAACTAATTTCTATTAGACCAAAAACGCAAGCATTTAGAGAGTTAGTACTAACTAAAAGTGAGAGAGACTTCATTAGGTGGAGTGGATGGCTGCTAATGCCAACTTTAGTAACACTAGGCGGATTTATTAGTTGGTGGCGAAGAAGATAAAATGAACTTAAGAATATCCTTAATTCTAATCATTTTAGTTTCCTGGTTTTCTGTATTTGGTGTACTCATACTTAAATCAGATATAGGTTCAGAGGAAAATGATGAACAAATAAATTATTTTTACCGTATTTCTTCAGGTGATATTACAAATATTTCCATTAGAAATGAAGATAAAGAATTAAGTTGGAGACTAATTGACAAGACATGGTATTTCGATAATATGGAAGGTATTCCTACCGATACTTATAGATGGGGAGGAATAATTGATTTATTACAAGGGCCTCAACTTTACAGAACTATTTCTGAAAATTTTGATGATAAATCAAAGTATGGTTTAGAAAATCCTTCAACAGAAATTTCTATTTTTTTAGCTAGTGGAGATAAGCGGACTTTATTTATAGGAGATACAACTCCAGATCTTCAAAATAACTATGCATATCTTGAAGGTGATAATAAATTAGTTATGGTTGATGCTACCTGGAAGGGAGTTTTAGCGCGTCTAGTTGATGAACCTCCATATCCAAAATGGATGTATGAATTAAATGAAGAAGAGATAATAGAAGTTATTATCATAAACAATAATGAAATTAAGAAAGCTTATACTTTAAAGGTAGATGGATGGTATAACTGTATAATTCCTCTTACAGGGACTCCATGTGACGGTGATGAAAAAGTAGATGATAGTAGTCTAATTTCATTCATTAATAACTTCTCAAAAATAAACGTTGTATCTTCAGTTAAGCTAAATCTTATGTTTGAAGAGGATTATGCAATGTATGGACTTGGACTTGATACTCCATACGTGGATGTAAAGACTAGTAGTAAAGATGAATTCGGTGTAAATACTATTTATAATACATCCTTGAGTATAGGTAAAATAAATGATGATGAAAGTGGATACTTTGCAGTGGCTGCTGAGACCAAAGACGTTATATTAATTGAAAAAGAATGGGCTGATAAAATTTTGTCTTTTATAACTAAGTAGTGAGATTTTTATATAGCTCTGGTAATCTTGCAGGTAACATAGAAATATCTGATAAAACTTCATATGAAAAATCATCCATCATTGTCTTAAGATAATCATGACCGGATTTATCAACAGTCAAACAGAATGGAGTTATTCCTTTTTGTCTTGCTTCAATCAAAGCCTGTCTAGTGTCGTAAACTGCATATTCTTTCTCTACACCTTCTCTTGAGTAGCCCCTATCCTGTGGTCTGCCGTCAGTTACCAAAAAAAGAAATCTAGAACGAGCTTCATGGTTTTCAAGTTTAGTTATAGT
>JAZANE010000029.1:0-5071 GCA_036228785.1 Chloroflexota bacterium | reverse complement strand
ATTTTTTTTCGTTTCTTCTGCTAAAGATTTCTTTGAGAAAATTTTTCTTAACTGGTAACGTATTTTCGTATGTGCAAACGAATATTTTCTTGTTTTCTTTTTCTATTTCTACATCAAAATTAGTGTTTACTTTGTCTTTAAAAAAAATTTCTGACTCAACGTCGGATAGTTGTTTTGAATCACTTGAAATTGCATTCCTAAACTTAATTTTTTCGATATTATTTTTCATTAAAGTAGAAATAATTGGTATATGTTTTTTTTATTTAATAAGAGTATAATAATCCATAGTGTTTATAAACGCTTCACAAAAACTAAAATAGATTTTAGTGCAGTTTAATGTTCTTGAGCAAAAATTTAATACGAATTGTTAAGGTTCCACTAAAAGATAATAAACGAGATTTATTATTATCGATAGTTTCTATAATTTTTGCAGCCGCTCTTCAGATGTCTATTCCTTATTATTTAGGAAGATCAATTGATAAAGCATTACTTAATAATAAAACTGGGGATTTATCAATAGAACCATTTATTGTTATAGGATTACTAGTTCTTTCTTTATCTGTTGCAAGAGGAATTTTCAGTTTTTTTCACGTTTATCAAGGGGAAAAAATGGGACAAACTTTAGCATTTAGTTTGAGAAAAGATTATTTTAATAAGCTTCAAAGACTTTCTTTCAACTATCACGATAAAGTTCATACAGGAGATCTCATAACTAAAGGGATCATTGACATTGAAGGTTGTAGAATGTTTATCAATACTGGAATACTTAGATTAATATTCCTTAGTATTTTTATTTCAACAGGAGCAATTTTAGTTTTAAGCGTTGATCTTTTTTTGGGTTTGTTAGCATTATCATTTGTTCCATTTATAGGTATTATTTCTTCTTATACTAGGCTGAGCCTCAGAAAACATTGGTACAGACTTCAGGAACAACTAGGAATTCTTACAAGAGTAATGGATGAGAATTTATCTGGAGTTAGACTTGTTAGATCTTTCATGAAACAAAAATATGAGTTAGATAAATACTCAATAGCATCTCAAGTAGTTAAAAATATGACTTTTAGACAAATTACAATTAGAAGTTTTTCTATTTCTCTAAGTACATTTATTTTTTTGATATCTATGAGTTTGGTTGTTTATTATGGAGCTATTTCGGTTCTTGAAAATCGTATTACTTTAGGTGAACTAACATCATTAATTGCTTTTATGAGTATACTTCAAGGGCCTGTAAGACAAATTGGTATGCTAGTAAATGCTTTTGCTAGAGCCTCTGCAACCTCTTCTAGATTATTTGAAGTTATAGATCAAGAAGAAGATGTAAAAAATATAGAAGGCAATAAGTTTGATCAACCTGTAAATAAAATTGAGGTGAAAAATCTTTTTTTCTCTTACGAAAATAGAGAGGTACTAAAAAATATAAACTTTACAGCTACTCCAAATCATTCTATAGGAATAGTAGGACCTCCTGGGGCTGGTAAAACAACCCTTTCAAGGTTACTTCCTCGTTTATATAATCCTAATTCAGGTTCTGTAGAAATTAATGGTGTAGACATAAGAACTTTGGATTTAGTTGACTTAAGGCACTCTGTAAATTTAGTTGATCAAGATAACTTTCTTTTTTCTGATACTTTCTTTGAAAATGTAAGATATGGAGATCCTAAGGCTTCAAAAGATTTGGTAAATTGGTCAACTGACAAAGCTCAAATATTTAAGCATATTGATCAATTACCAGGAAAATTTGAAACTGTAATTGGAGAAAGAGGTGTTCAGTTATCAGGCGGGCAAAGACAGAGACTTTCAGTATCTAGAACTTTGCTTTTTCAATCAAAGGTAGTGATTTTTGATGATTCTACATCTGCAATAGATACTCAGACTGAGAAAAAGATCAGAGATGAAATGCTTTCTTTAGGTACAGGTATAACTTTAATTGTCATAGCACATAGAATCTCTTCAGTAATGAATTTAGATGAAATTTTGTATCTTGATAATGGTGAAATTATTGAAAGAGGAAGTCATACCGAATTAGTCCAAAAAAATGGTCGTTATTCTGAGCTATATAATATGCAAATAAATCCGGAGTTAAAAGTTTAAGATGGTTAGTTTATCTGACGAAGATATAAAATCTAGGTCCTTTGATTACAATATAATAAAGAGATTTATGCCTTATGTATTAGTTTACAAAAAAGATGTATTTTTAGGCTTTTTTTTCATAATACTTCTAACTGGAGCTTCATTACTCATTCCATTAGTAGTAAAGAATTTAATTGATAAGGCAGACTGTTTAGTTGGAGCATCATGTCAAGATATTGACCAAGTAAAAAATTCCATTTTGATAGGATTATTACAATTTTTAGGTTTAGCTGCAATAGTTGCTTCTTCTATTTTTTTATCGGATTCAATAATTGAAAAAGTTGGAGAAAATATCCTTCTTGATCTTAGAAAAAAAATGTTCATGCATTTACAGGATGTTTCTATTTCTTTTATGGATAAGACAGATGTTGGAAGATTAATGTCTAGATTGCAGGGAGATGTAGCTGCAATGCAAGAAGCATTGCAAACATCAGTTTTTGCAATAGGCGATTTTATATTGATTTGTGGAATTATAACTGTACTTCTAAGTATGAATTTACAATTAGGTATTATGACTCTTCTCGTAATGCCATTAATGGTAATAGTTAGGATGTTTTGGCTCCCCAGAGCAAAAGAAGCTTTTTTAGATGCTAGAGTAAAAAGTTCTGCAGCTACATCATATCTTGCTGAAAATATTAATGGTATTAGAACAATTCAATCATTTAACAGACAACAATTTAATTCTCTTGTTTACGAGAATAAAGCAAATGAATTATTGAGAGCTCAACTTAGAGCTTCAAAATTTTCTAGTCTAATGCTTCCAACTGTAGAGACATTGACTGGAATATCATTTGCAATAATAATAATTGTTGGTGCAAGCCTAGTTATTAACGATAAAATAACAGCTGGAGTCATGGTTGCTTATATGTTGCTTGTACAAAGGTTTTTTGATCCTATAAGAACAATCTCCATGCAATATAATTCTATGCAAAGAGCTATGGCTTCTGGATATAGAATATTTGAAGTCCTTGATATCCCTGTTACAATCAAAGACCCCAAAAAACCTCTAGATTGCCCCCTTGATGGATCAATTAAATTCGATAACGTTTCTTTTGCTTATGTCGAGCAAAACTACATATTAAAAGATTTCAACTTGACAATCGAAAATGGTGAAAGAATAGGTATAGTAGGCCCAACAGGAGCAGGTAAATCTACTATTTCTAACTTGATTCATAGATTTTATGACACCAATAAAGGTAAAGTAATTCTTGGTGGTGTAGAGATCAGAAAGCTTTCTCAAGAATATATAGGTAAAAAAGTTGGAATGGTTCTTCAAGATCCATTCCTCTTTTCTGGGACAATTTTGGATAATGTTAAGTATGGTAATAAAGATGTTTCTTTGAATGATGTTGAAAATGCTACAAAAGAACTAGGGATGATGGACTTTATAAATTCATTAGATGATGGATTCAATACTTTAATTGGACAAAGAGGTTCAGACTTATCTATGGGACAAAGACAACTACTAAGTATTTTGCGTGCTCTTGTGGCTGATACACAGTATTTGATTTTAGATGAAGCTACTTCATCTATAGATTCATATACTGAGAAAAAAATACAAAAAGCTCTTGATATATTGCTACAAAATAGAACATCTATTACTATTGCTCACAGATTGGCTACAGTTAGAAAATGTGACAAAATAATCGTTTTGAATGCTGGAAAAGTAGAAGAAATTGGATCGCATGAGCAACTGTTGGATAATCAAGGACTATACAGCAATTTATATAAACTGAACTATTCTTCTTTTGATGATTAGAAAATTACTTTCTAAACGTTATGACCAGGCTCTGAATCATCGTAGTCATATTCATAGTTTGCCTTAATGAAATCTTTCTGATCATCCGGAACATCTTCTTCAGCAAAAATAGCGCTTTCAGGGCATACTGGTTCACAAGCAGCACAATCTATACATTCTTCAGGGTTAATGAATAATTGATTATCTCCTTCTTTAGAATAAATACAGTCTACTGGACATACGTCTACACATGCTCCATCCATCACGTCTACACAAGCTTTACCAATGATATAAGTCATTTTAGAACACCTTTTCTCTTATTTTTCTATAATGTATATGAAAATTAAATTTTTTTGATAACGTTATTTATTACGGATTAATAAGCTTTTTTTAGTCCTGGCAACCACATGCTCCGCCACCACAACCACCTCCAGCTGCTTGAGCTTGAGCTTGAGCTTGACTTCCGCATCCACCGCCGCCATCGCCGCATCCGCATGCTCCACCACCACCTCCACAGCCACCGCCTTGGAAGTTTGGGTTAGAGATAACAAATCCAGACCTTTGAAATCCTTCAACATAGTCAATGTTAGATCCTTCTACAAATTTGAGACTAGCGGGATCTACTACTGTCTTTACGGTTGAATCTATAACTATATCATCTGACTCAGGTTTTTCAACAAGACCAAAAACATATTCAAAGCCTCCACCTGGACTTTCATTTATAGAAACTCTAAGGTAGCTACCTTCATTATCCTGTTCCTTCATTATTTCTTGAAGTTTCGTACTTGCAACTTCTGTATAAGTTACGATTTGATCTGAATCTAACAATTTACTCTCCAATAGTTATTTTTTACAAAGTAATTATATTCTACTTTATTTTTTTGAAATAAATCAATGATTACATCTCATAAAAACTAAATTTTAAATAGTTCTAAGCTCTATTTTTATAGGTATAATATTTGTATCAAGTAAGAAAAAGTTCATATGGATCAAATAGACAGAAAAATAGTATCAATGCTAGGTCATGATGGAAGACTTTCTAACGCTCAAATGGCTAGGGAACTTGAAGTGAGTGAAGGTACTATCAGGCGAAGGGTCAAAAATCTGTTGGATTCTAAAACGATTTCTATTGTTGCTGCTTCTGATCCTAAAAAACTAGGTTTTTTTTCTGAAGCATTAATTGGGGTTCAATGCGAACCTGAT
>JAZANE010000028.1:0-7249 GCA_036228785.1 Chloroflexota bacterium | reverse complement strand
GTTTTTTTTCTATTGAAAAAGATGTTTTTTTTATAGATGATTGTTTAGGATACTTTTTTTGTGTAAAACATAAATCACTCGAAGTAGGAGATCATATGGTATATTTTCTAGAAGTAGAAAATATGGAATTCTATACCAAAGACCCCCTGGTTTGGTACAAAGGGAATTTTGAAAATATTTTATGAAAATAGCATGCCTTTCTTTAGCTGAATTATTCGGGGAATTTGTTCTAGGAGGATCTCAGAAGGTTTTAAATGATATTATTTTAGGTCTTAGAAAAAATAATATTCAGGTAAGAGTTTTTTGTCCTAAAAAAAAATTTGAATCTAATGATAGTTTTATTGGTGATGTTAAGATAGAAAAAATATTAAGTCTATCAGGATCTTTTCCCTCTCCTTTCGAAATTCCTCTTTATGATTTTCATGAACTTGAGATTACTCTTAACAAAATAGCAAGATGGGCAGACAGGATTTATTTACATGGAGATGGATGGATATTACGTGAACAATTCTTAGGTAAACCAATTATTAGTGGGATTCATGACCTAATATATCAAGAATCAGTTTCATCAGTATTCGCTTTTAATTCAAATAAGATTATTATTCCTTCTGAATACTTGTTGAGAACAATTCATTCTTCAGTTACGAAAGAAAAATATAAAACAAAAAACTTATCTGTAATACCTAATGCAATTACAAAGTCTACAAATAATTCCATTAAGACTAAAAATAATAGTTTGATTTTACTCTTTCCTCATAGACCAGATCCAAGAAAAGGAATTAATTTAGCATTAAGAATTGCTAATGAATTTATTAAGACTAACTTATGGAAAAAAGTTGTATTAAAGGTTCCAAAATTCAATGAAGAATTAGATAAGGATAAAAAAAATTCAAGTTTTACTTCAAATAAATATAAGGATGAATTTATATCTAATAATGGTGAGTTATATTTTCATGACTGGATTCCTATTGAAGATATGAATGATTATTATTCTTCTGGAGATTTAACTTTATGTCCTGGAAATTTTATTGAGTCATTTGGTTTAGTTCCATTAGAATCTGTAAACAATCTAACTCCATCTTTATGTAGTGCAGTTGGTGCATTTAGAGATTTAAGAGATATACCCGGAGTTGAATCAATCCCTTTCGGTTTTGCTGAAGATTTTGTCTCTAAAGGATTATTTTTGATGAAAAATAGAGATAAATTAATTAGTGGTAAAGATATGATTCAGGAAAAATTTAGTTATACAAAAATGATTAACTCATATATTGAAGAATTTACTAATTTAGATAAAAGCTCAAATGAATTAGAATACCTAACAACTGAATCTGGTGAATATTATCTAGCTCCCTGGTGTTTTGTTTCTGATCAAATGATTTATCATGATTATATTGGATGGATACCAGAAACAAAAAACAAAATTTCATTAAATGATTCAAGTAAAATAAGTATTGATGACAATATAATTGAACTTTGTTTGCAAAAAAGAATTTTAATACCATCTATTACATAAGAATATTTATAGGAATATTTCTTTTTTTTTGTGTACAATTAAGTTTTGTATGCCCTTTCATAAGGAGAATATATGGATTACGCAATTATAAAAACAGGCGGAAAGCAATATAGAGTCAGAGAAGGTGATTCTCTAACAGTTGAAAAACTTGATGGTAAGGCAGGAGATCAAGTTTTATTTGAAGACGTACTAATGACTTCCCTCAAAGGTAAAATAGATGTTGGCGAACCGATTGTTAAAGGTGCTGTTGTAAAAGCTAAAATTGAAGATCAATCAAAAGCAAAGAAAGTTATTTCACTTAGATATAAGAACAAAACTCGACATAGAGTTAAGACTGGGCATAGACAACAAATAACTAATGTCCTTATAGAAAGTATTTCAATTAAGAAGACAAGTATTAAAGCTAGTGGCTAATAAAAAAGGTGGTGGTACCAGTATAAATGGTAGAGATAGCGCAGGAAAACGACTGGGCGTAAAAACCTTTGGAGGTAAATTTGTTACTGCAGGTTCAATTATTGTTAGACAAAGAGGAACAAAATTTCTTCCAGGAGAAAATGTGGGCTTAGGAAGAGATCATACTTTGTTTTCTAAAATAGACGGAATAGTATCTTTTGATTGGGCTAGCAAAGGCAAGAGAAGATTGAATGTTTATACTGAAGAGAAGGTTAAGAATTGAAAAAGGAAACTCATCCAACACTATTTGAAACTGATGTTACATGTGCTTGTGGTACAGTACCATGGAAAACTATATCTACAAGGGAAAAAATTTCAGTAGAAATTTGTAGTGCTTGTCATCCTGCTTGGACCGGGGAACAAAGAATTGTTGATACAGAGGGTAGGGTTGATAGAATGAAGAGAAGATATAACTTAAAGTAGTCTTGTTGCAATGAAGAAACATTTCTATGGCGGTCAAGCTGTTATTGAAGGTGTAATGATACGTGGTATAACCAATTGTGTTGTAGCCGTAAGAAATAAGAAAAAAGAGATTATAATTAATCAAATAAATCTTCCTTCATTTACTAATTCTAAGTTTAAAAAGATACCATTCATAAGAGGGTTATTTATTCTTGTTGAAATGATGATAATTGGCTTTAGGTCATTATCTAAATCATCCGAAGTTCTTGAAGAAAATCAGGAACAAATGTCCTTGTTAGAAAAACTTTTTTCTTATGTTTTTAGTACTGTTTTTCTATTAATTGTTCTATCTGTTTTTTTTCTGTTACCTCTCTTTTTATCTGATAGAGTTGTCTTTTTTGAAAATAATTTTGTTGTAAATAATATTGTTGAAGGAATCGTAAGATTAATATTTTTTATTCTATATGTATATCTTATTGGTCTTAGTAAAGATATTAAAAGGGTATTTGCATATCATGGAGCTGAGCACAAAACTATAGCAGCTTATGAACATAATAAAAAACTAAACTCAAGTAACATTGATAGTATTCAAAAATATAATAAGGAACATCCCAGATGTGGAACCAGTTTTATAATGACAGTAATATTGGTTTCGATAATATTGCATGTTTTTATACCAAGAGAGCCGTTGATTTTACTGTATTCTTCAAGACTTTTTTTATTTCCTTTAGTAGCTGGAATATCTTATGAATTAATAAGGTTTTCCAGTATTACATCAGATAATATTTTTTCAAGACTTTTATCATATCCTAATATTTTGATGCAAAAACTAACAACAGCTGAGCCTGATAACGAGATGGTTGAAGTAGCAATTTCTGCAATAAATGAATCAATCAGATTAGATGAAGCTAATAAAATAAGCTAATTCTTATTATGTCTTGATGATAGTTCATCTACAACTTCCTGTAAAGAAATATCTTCATTAGCTAGTAATACTAAAAGATGATATATCAAATCAGCAGATTCATAAATTAGATCGCTCCTTTTTTCTGCTAGAGATGCAATAATGACTTCTGATGCTTCTTCGCCAAGTTTTTTTGTGATTTTCTTTATACCTTCATCAAATAAGGATGATGTATATGAGTTATCAGGCATTTCAGTTTTTCTTACTTCAATAATTTCTTCTAAAGCTTCCAGACTAAAATCTTTTTCTAGTATGTCATTATCCAATTCATTATCAAAACAAGACTCGTTTAAGGTATGACAAGTTGGCCCTTCTGGAGTGACTTGTATCAAAATAGAGTCATTATCACAATCAAGTTTGATTTGTTCAACATTTAAGTAGTTTTCTGATGATTCACCTTTTTGCCATAGTCTATCTTTTGACCTTGAAAAAAACCATACTTTTTTTGTTTCAATTGTTTTGTCAAATGACTCTTTATTCATCCATCCTTGCATTAGGATTTTTTTTGTTTTTTTATTCTGAATAATTGCTGGTATTATTTTATATTTATTAAAATCAGGGTTCATATTTTATTTTTTTATTAATTTATTAAGTTGAATTAGATTTGAAATAGAAACATATTCATTTTTTTCCATTATCTCATTATATACTGATCTATTTATGAGAAATGGTTTCATCCCAACTGAACTGGATCCTAAAACATCATCATATTCTTTATCTCCAATATACCAACAATCTTCTCCTCTTAGATTATTTTCTTTTAGAAATATAGAAAAAATTCTTCGATCAGGTTTATAAAGTTTTGCAGTTTCAGAAGATAAAACATAGTCAAATTTGAAATCTATATTTTTTAGAACTGGGTTCAAGAAATCATTATCAGCATTTGAAATAATACCTATTTTTGAATGTCTAGATAATTTATTTAAGTATTCACTTGTATCTTCATATGGTTTGTTTTTTCCCATATTTATTATACATCTTCTAGCAAATTCATCCGGGTTAGCATTAAATTTTAGTTCTTCAAAAACTTTCTTGAAGCAATCTGACCAAGCTTTTTCATATGACTTAAATGGTGGGTTTGAATTCAGATCTTTTAGATTTGTTCTTATCTCTCTGAAATTTATTTCTTTACTTTTCCATAATTCCCATAATTTTTCAGTTTCTATTTCCCATTTATTTTCATCTATAAAACTACCAAAAAGATTTTTCCAAGCTGATAAATCATTGTTAACAATGGTTTCAAAACAATCGAATATTATAAATTTTGGGCTGTCTATTTTTTTCATAGCCTAGTCTTTATACCATTATTAGTTAGGAATTCTTTTGCTTCGCTAATCCTGAATTCTCCATAGTGAAATATGCTAGCTGCAAGCACAGCATCAGCATTTCCCACAGAAAATGCATCTACTAAATGCTCTAATTTTCCAGCTCCTCCTGATGCTATTACAGGAATAGATACTATTTGATTTATTTTTTGAAGAATTTCAAGATCATATCCATCATATGACCCATCTCTATCCATACTAGTTAAAAGAATCTCTCCAGCACCATTTTCTTCAATTATTTTAACCCAATCTAGAACATCTATATCAGTTTGTTTTCTTCCACCATGAGTAAATACAATCCATTTAGAATCTATTTTTTTTACATCTATTGCACTAACTACGCATTGACTACCAAATTCTTTAGAGCATTCTCTTAAAAAATTAGGATTTTTTATAGCAGATGAATTTACAGAAACTTTGTCTGCTCCTGCTTGAAGCATAATTTGCATATCCCTTATTTCTCTTATTCCTCCGCCCACAGTAAGAGGTATAAAAACTTTAGATGAAACCTGTTTAACAACATCCACCATTGTTTTTCTATCTTCATGAGTTGCAGTTATATCTAGAAAAACAAGTTCATCTGCTCCTTCATCGTTATAAAAAGCTGCTAGCTCAGATGGATCTCCAGCGTCTCTAATATCTACGAAATTTATTCCTTTGACTACTCTTCCGTTATCTATATCTAAACATGGTATGATTCTTTTACTTAGCATGATTATATTTTTTTCAATAATTTTTTTAAGTCAATATTCCCGGTATAGATAGACATACCTAAAATAGCTCCATCTACACCTATATCTCTAAGCTTGATAACATCATCAATTGTAGAAATACCACCAGCAATATAGAGTTCAGAATTACAAATTTTTCTGAACTTTTTTATATAATCAAAATTTGGATGGGATAAAGTTCCATCCTTATCTATATCAGTGTAAATAAAATTTTTACAGCCTATTTCTTCGAGCTCATTTACAAAATCATCTATTTTTACATCACTATTACTAAGCCAACCTTTGGTCTTAATCTTTCCTTTAGATGCATCAATACTTACTATTATTTTAGACTTATATTTATCGATTGACTTTATGACCTCTTTTTTATTTTCAAGGGCTGCTGTGCCAAAAATAATTTTTTCAACTCCTAAATTAAAAAAAGATTCAGGTCTTTCAAAAGTTCTTATTCCTCCGCCTATTTGAATTTTTAATTTTGTATTATTTATTATTTTTGCTATATTATCCCTAATTCTTGATTCTCCATCTTTTGCTCCATCAAGATCAATTATATGTACATATTTGTTTCCGATCTCTTCAAAGTTTTTAGCTACTATTGTAGGATCATCATTGAAAATAATTTCTTCATCGTAATTGCCTTTTATTAGTCTTACGCACTTACCATTTCTTATATCAATTGCTGGAAAAATTTTCATATTTTTAGTTTATGAGATTTATAAAATTTTTGTAAATCTTTAGCCCTAAATTCGCACTTTTTTCTGGATGAAATTGGACAGCAAAAAGATTGTTTTTTTCTATTGAAGCAACAATCTTATTTGAGTAATTTGTTGTTCCAGATATAATTTCCTGATCTTTGGGAACACATTGATAAGAATGAACAAAATAAAATTCACTATCACTTTTTATTCCGTCAAAAAGCTTTGAATTTATAGAAAAATCTATTTCATTCCAACCCATGTGAGGAATTTTATATTTTTTATTTTTATTATCTTTTGAAGGTATTTTTTTTACTTCTCCTTCAATAAGTCCAAGCCCTGGTAAAATTCCTTCTTCGGACTTTTCAAAAAGGATTTGCATTCCAACACAAATACATAGTATTGGTCTTTCAGATTGATAAAATTCCAAAATTATTTTTTCTAGCTTGGCATTATATATATTATTCAGAACGGTATCAGTAGAACTAACTCCAGGAATTATTAATGCTTCACTTCTCAAGATTTCTTCTTTTGATGACGTTATAATGTTATCTTTTTCATACAAATCTACTGCTTTTTTTACGCTATGGAAATTTGCAGATTTTGTGTCTAAAATAGAGATTCTTGTCATTATTTATTCCGAGGCTTTTACATATTTTTTATCTCTATCAACGTAGCGAGCAAGAATGAAAAGTAGATCACTTAATCTATTTAGTAAAATTAAGTTTTTTTTATTATTTAGAAGTTTTTGTTCAGCAATTTTTACACATAATCTTTCAGCTTTTCTACATATTGTTCTTGAAATATCTATGTGGGATGATAACAAGCTACTGCCTGGAAGTACAAAAAATTTTATTTCTGGAGAGTTTTGTTGAAAATAATCTATTTGACTTTCTATCTCATCAATCATTTCCTGAGTTATAAAGCTGTATTTATCTTTCATCTCTTTGTACTTTTCAACAGGGCAAGCTATTTCACTTGATATTATAAATAGCTTCCTTTGGATATTTATAATTACTTCAGCTATACTAGTTAAGTTTTGATCTTCAGATAGGATTTTTGCTACTCCTAGATTTGACATACACTCATCTATTGCACCGTAACATTCTACTCTAATATCATCCTTAGAAACTTTCTTTCCAAAAAGTAAATAAGTATCTCCATCA
>JAZANE010000027.1:0-5146 GCA_036228785.1 Chloroflexota bacterium | reverse complement strand
TGATTTTAGCCCTGGATAATTAACCCAGTCAACTTGTTCATGATTTTCTAAAAACTCAGCTATTTCTTGAGCATTTTGACAGTGTCTTTCAATTCTTAGGTGTAAAGTTTCCAAACCTTGAAGTGTTATCCATGCAGCAAAAGGACTCATAGCAGCACCTGTATCTCTGAGCCAATGAGTTCTAATATGAACAAGATAAACTAAATTTCCAAGAGGTCTCAAGGCTTCTTCTAAAACTGCACCATGATATGATGGCGATGGACCGCAAAATTCAGGCCACTTCTCAGGATTGTCAGCCCACTTAAAATTTCCACTATCTACAATTACACCACCTATATGTGCTCCATGGCCACCTATAAATTTTGTTGTCGAATGAATAACTATATCTATACCATGCTCAAAAGGTCGAAGTAAAAATGGTGTCATAACTGTGTTATCACAAATTACTGGCAAACCATGATCATGACTTAATTTAGAAATTTTCTCAAAATCAGGAACATCATTTTTAGGATTACCTAAAGATTCGAAGTAAACACATCTTGAATTTTCATCAACCAATTCATTGATTTTCTCAGGTTCATTGGGATCAAAAAATCTTACCTCTATACCCAACTGCTTAAATGTCTGAGTAAATAAAGTCCAAGTTCCACCGTACAAACTGGTCGAAGAAATAATATTTTGACCACTATGAGCAATTGTTAGAATTGCGGCATTTATGGCTGCTTGTCCTGAAGAAAAAGATAAAGCATATATACCTCCGTCAAGAGCTGCTATTCTTTGTTCTAGCACATCACAAGTTGGATTGGACAATCTAGAATAAATATTCCCAAATTCAGACAATGCAAATAGATTAGATGCATGTTCTGGATCATTAAAAACATAAGAAGTTGTAGGATAAATTGGTACCTGCCTTGAGTTTGTAGTAGGATCAGGTTCATATCCAGCATGTAAAGCTAATGTTTCTCTTTTTAAGTTTTCCGTCATAATGATTCTCCTTTTAAACAAAAAAAACCCCTTTACTAGGGGTTTACTAATTTTTTTGGAATTTACTTACAAAACTAAAACTAGACGTCCCCTTTCAAGAAAGTCATCATCATGTTCATGTTCATTGTATTTACAAATAATTCCATATTGGAAAGTATACTATCAAAATTTCTCGTTTGTCAAACGAAAAAATAAAAATAAAGTTTATAATGAGAATATTTTATAAGCTTATTTAGGTATAGTATGAATCCAATTGTAGAAGTTCTCAAGACCAAAGATTTCAAAAAATTATGGTTTATTGGTACTACAGGTATGAGCATGAGATGGATAGAACAAATTGCTTTAGGATATTATGTTTATGAAATAACTAAAGATGAATTTTTAGTTGGACTTGTTTTCTTTTTTAGAAATATACCTATGCTATTATTTGGAGCATTTATTGGTGTTATTTCCGATGAGTTCGATAAAAAAAAGATACTGCAAACTACACTAATAATTACTACGTTAGTGTACTTAAGTCTTACAATAAGTTCATTTCTTGATCAACTAAATTATTTACAAATTTGTTTTGGAGCTTTCATCGCAGGATTAGCATGGTCCTTTGATTTCCCAATTAGAAGATCACTGATAAGTGAAAAAGTTGATAGAAGACTGTATCCAAGTGCAATCGGTGTAGATATGACTTCTAGTAATTTAGCAAGAGTAATAGGACCAATTTTAGCTGGAATTGTTCTTCAACAGGTAAATTTATTCCCTATTTATCTTTTTGGAACAATTATGTTTATAATGGCATTTATTTCATGCTTGAAGATAGAAACTAAACAATTTATCAGACAAGAAAATTCTAATTATTTAATCAGATTTTTTGGTGAATTAATTGAAGGAGTAAAATATATTTTCACAAGCAAAATATTAATTACAGTTCTAATTGTTACCATAATAATGAATTTTCTTGTCTTTACCTATCAAAGTCAATTAACAGTCTTAGTTCAGACAAATATTTCTGATTT
This sequence comes from Chloroflexota bacterium, assembly GCA_036228785.1. GTDB lineage: Bacteria > Chloroflexota > Dehalococcoidia > Lucifugimonadales > Lucifugimonadaceae > TMED-70. Next base: position 3,152 of record JAZANE010000027.1, on the reverse strand, counting down.
GCCGATTATTTTAGGATTTTTAGCAGCAGTAGAAGGAATAGGTGCAACTTTGGGCACACTAATGATTGCAAGCTTTCCATTCAAAAGAGGTATGCTGATTTTTTTGTCAGGTTCATTCTTATTTGGAATATGTATCTTAGCATTTGCTTTTTCAGAATTCCTTTTGATAAGCACATTGCTAATGCTAATCGGAGGATTTGGAATGGCTGGATTTGGAACTCTTCAGTCTATTTTAATAATTAGTTCTGCAGAACAAAAAATAAGAGGTAGGGTACTTGGAATCTTAGCTATAACAATAGGAACTCAACCTATAGGAGCATTTATACTTGGATATTTTTCTAGAGAATATGGATCAGTTAATGCTGTAAAGATATCTGTTATTATAGCAATGGTGATATTGGCTATAGTAACTATAGTATATTTTGGGAATAAATCTAAGAAAGTAAATAGTCAATAAGAAAAGCTGTTATTACACCAAATAATGCTGCAAATACACCAACAATTATAAATATATAAGAATTTTTCATACTATTTCTATTTTATCTTCTTTAGATATTATTCCTGTAGATATAGGTGTAGCAAAAATATACATATTTCCCTCAAGTTTTTGGATTACCTCAGGATCATTATAATCCGAGCTAGCACATGCATCCTTAACTAAAGCAATTTCCATTTCTATAGAATCATTAACTATTATTTTTTGACCCTCTTTACAATTATTTAGGTCTAAACCTGAGACTAATAGATTTTCTCTAAGTACCCCTTGCTTGAGATTGTAAACATCATATAAATCAGCATCAACTATCATAATCTGCCTATTATGATTTTTTTTTGAAAAACGATCTCCTTCGATTCCAAAATTAGAAATTATTTTTACTTTATCTTTGTATGACATTGGAGTTAATTTACCAATATTTATTCCTATAGACTTAATTTTTCCCAATTACTTTTCCTTTCTTTTCAACTAAATAATCTTATAGTCCTAGTTCCTATAAAAACCATAATTATTCCAATAAAATTAGATAAAATTAGATTAGTAAATAAATAATAATAACTTCTCAAGTTAAGTAAATTATAATTATCAAAAGCAAAAGTGGAAAAAGTAGTCAATGATCCTAAAAACCCTACTATAAATAATAATCTTAAGCTTTCATTATCAGAAAATTTATTCCCTAATAATCCTATAAAAAAACATCCAATGATATTAACTAAAAATATACCATAAGGGAAACTTGAACTAAACAATTTATCAATTTGGGGACTTACAGAAAACCTAAGTACTGCACCGGTTGCTCCTCCAAGAGATACTAACAAAATATTTATAAACATAGTCAAAAAATATAGTTACTTTGGTTACTACCAATATATTAGAATGATATCTGATGTCAAAAAATAATTCTAGTTATCAGTTATCTAAAGGACTTATGGAATGATACTTTCAACTCTAGAAAGAAAGTTAAAAGTAAAAATAATGCTAACATTATTTGTTTGTATGTTTGGGACAACTATTTATCAATCTATAGTTTCTATATCTGGCCCTTCAATAATTGCAGATCTAGGAGGATTTGAATATTATGCTTGGCTATTTTCAGGATTCTCTTTAACTTCTGCTGTTTGTGCTCCATTTATAGGTAAATTAACTAAAATTTATGGTCCTAGGAAAATTATTATTCCATCATTATTTATATTTTTATTTTCTACAATCTTATGTGGTTTAAGTAACTCAATATTCTTACTTATATTTTTTAGATCTGTACAGGGAATAGGTCTTGCCGGAGTACTTGGGGTTGTTTGGATAATGATTGCACTTTTATGGAGTCCTGATGAAAGAGGGAAATGGCTAGGAGCTACAGCTGCTGGATTTACTTTAGCAGGTTTAGTAGGTCCATTCTTAGGTGCATATGTTACCCAGTTACTAGGTTGGAGATGGTCTTTCTTCATTATAATTCCAGCAGTAATAGTATCTATGATATTAATCTCAAAAGTCTTCCCCAAAATAGAAAAAGATGTTTCAACCAAATTTGATTATCGTGGAGCTATTTTTTTTACTTTATTTGCCAGCTCATTTCTTTTTGCGCTATCAATAATTGGTATAGATTCTAATAAAATATTTATTTATATTATTATTTTATTCATAATTTCTACTATTTCGTTTGCAATATTTATTTACTTAGAAATCAAAGAAAAAGATGAAGGGTTTATAGATATAACTTTATTCAAGCATAAGTATTTTTCAGGTGGAATGTTGGGAAACTTGATCATTCCAATCCAATTTGTTGTATATAGTATTTTTTTACCTTTATCTCTAATTGGCGTATATGGTTTTTCTCCTGCAAAAGCATCTATCCCATTGATAGTAAACGCTATTTCACTGGCTGTTGGAGCTAATTTATTTGGATATTTAATTTCGAAAGTTAGATTACAAATGTGGATAGCAATATTTGGATTTGTAGTAAATGGATTTTGTACTTTTTTATTTGGATTAACAGACTTAAGAATTAGTTTTGTAAATCTATTAATTTTGGTGTCTATTCAAGGATTTGCAATTCCAGGATCATTTCAAGCTTTTATGGTATGTGTTCAAAACGCCTTACCTGAAGAAAAAATTGAGATTGTTACGTCTAGCCTGCAATTTGCTAGAGTTTTTGGTATATCTCTTGCTGGATCAATACTAGGGGGTATTCTAATAATCAGTATGGTCAATTACGATTTTGAAAGCCCTAGAAATGAAATTTATGACCCTGATAATATCACTTCAACAGTAAAAATAGAAGAAATTAAACAGAAATACATAACTACTGGACAAATTGATCAATTTGAAGACGATCTTAAAGTTTCTAGAGAAAATCTTAAGAGCGGATTAAGAATTGTTTATTATAGTTCAAGCCTAACTGCGATCTTAGGGATTTTTTGTTCAATATACTTATTTTACGACGCTAGTCGACCTCAATTCTTGGAGGAGGATTCAAAACAGAATGAATAGCAAGTAATCTACCAGTATTTTTATGAGCATTATAGAAACCATGCCTTACAGCAACTTCACAAGTAAACATATCACCTTGACTTAATACAATATCGTCCTCTTTGGCATATGAAAAATTTAATTTCCCCTCTAAGCAATACATTGATTCTTCATGCTTAGGATGATAGTG
>JAZANE010000026.1:0-6338 GCA_036228785.1 Chloroflexota bacterium | reverse complement strand
GAATTTTTCCATTCTATAACTTGAATATTAGGATTTATTTTTATTATATTTTCTAATTTTTCTCTAGAATTTATTCCCCCAAAATCAGGATTAGAATGGTTTAGGTATATTTTACATCTTACTTTTTCATAAATATCTTCTATATCAAAATCATCCTTAAACTCTCTAGGCACTCTTAATAAAAAATTATCTGTTAATTTTCTTGCAGTAGCAATTTCTATAGGAATATCTTCTCTCCAATCAGGTCTAAGTTTTCTAAGCTTATTTATTGCTTCTTCTAAACTATGAGAATTATCAACTGTTTCTGCAACTAATTTGCCTCTTGATGCTCTGCCTGTTTTATCTACTGGTTGTGATCCAAGAAAAGGGTCTTCTAATATTACACCTGATATTTGTTTGGGATTCATTTGTGAAACAGCAGAAACTATAGGTCCGCCTAAAGAATGCCCAACTAAAAATATATTGTTTATTTCTAATTTTTCAATTACCTTTGATATATCTTCTGCCCAAGTTGATCTTTTATGAGATGATAGGGTTCTTCCAGATCTCCCAAATCCTCTCAAGTCTACTGAAAAAACATTGTATGATTCTGGAATAAGATCCATTATCTTAATCCATGATTGCCATCTTTCTAAGAACCCATGCACAAAAAAAATATTAGTTTTATTGCCTGGCATTATTCTTGAAGCAAGATTAATTGCGACATCATTAGTATGAATATATGATTCTTTATACATTTATTTTTTTTTTTAGATAAATTGAAATTTTATCTTATCCTATTCATAAAAAAAATAATTATGATACTTTTAATAAAAATCTTAAGAAATCAAAAATGAAAATTGAAAAAGTTGAATCATTACTTTCTGGTAATAGTCATTTTGTAAGAATAGTGACTGATAATGGAATAGAAGGTATTGGTCAGTCTGCGTGTTGGGGATATATGGAAGCAACTGATGCAGTTATATCTAGCTTTAAGGATTATCTTATAGGTCAAGATCCATTAAAGACTGAGCATCATTGGCAATATCTTTACAGAATGGGACCATTTAGAGGTTCTATACTTACAGCTGCAATTAGTGCAGTGGATATAGCTTTATGGGATATAAAAGGAAAATTTTATGAAGCTCCTGTTTGGCAATTATTAGGAGGTAAAGTAAGAGATAAAATAAGATTACATCTTCTTATGGGTAGCGACAGACCTGATGCAGCTGATCAAGGAACTACAGCTGAGGGATTAAGGTTAAATGCATTTGATGCTGTAAAGGAAGGTTTTACTGCAATAAAAATAGACCCATTGCCAGATAATTATCAATCCATGTCTTTGTCTCAACTAATTAAGGAAACCAAGGATAATGTTGCTGCTCTAAGAGAAGGAGCTGGCATTGAAGTTGATATTATTCTAGAAATTCATAGAAAGCTTACACCCATGAATGCAGTTGCTTTAGCAGAAGAATTATTTGAATTTCATCCTTTGTTTTATGAAGATCCAATACAGATTGATTCAATAAAATCTCAATCTGAAATTGCAAAAAAAATTTCATTACCAATGGCAAACGGAGAAAGAATGCATTCAATTTGGGAATTTCGAGAAATGTATGAAATTGGAGGAAGTCAATATGCTCGACCCGATGTTGGTTTAGCAGGAGGAATTACACATGTAAAAAAAATTGCTTCAATAGCTGAGTCTTATCATTCACCAGTGGTAACTCATAATTATCTTGGACCAGTTATTACTGCCGCTGCTTGTAATATAGATGCCTCAATCCCTAATTTTATCACGCAAGAATATTCAACTATAGATGAAGCAAATATCAACAAGGATATCAAAACTGATTGGACTAGAAATGGAGGCTTTATTATTGTTCCAGATTGTTTAGGAATAGGAATTAGTGTGAATTTCAATGATCTAAAAAAATATAAATATGAAACTAGACTTAAACAAAATATACCTATGAGAAATGACGGTTCTGTTGGTTATTCTGTTTAGAAAAAAGGATTATCTTATGGACGATCAAGAATATTACAAAAAAATTAAAAAGATAAATAAAGAAAATCTTTATAAACAAATAAGAAAAAATAAATCTGAAAAATGGGAAAAAAATAAAAATTCAGAAATCTTAGAAAGCCAACAAGAAGCTAGTAATAAATCCGATAAATAGATTATTATTAGATACTATTTACCTTAATTAGTGTTTGTCCTATTTTTGAGGGATCATCAGCATGAATAGCACCCGACTTTTTTAGAGCAAGTATTTTTTCACTAGCTAATCCCATTTTCCCACTTATAACAGCACCTGCATGTCCCATTCTTTTACCCTTGGGTGCTGTTGTACCTGCTATTGTAAATACAACTGGTTTGCTAATATTATTCCTGATAAATTCGGCAGCTTGTTGTTCTTTAGTTCCGCCAATTTCTCCTATTAGAACTATTGAATTTGTGTTTTCATCTTTCTCAAAATAATCTAGAGCATCTATAAAACTTGTACCATGAATAGGGTCGCCACCAATTCCGATGCATAAAGATTGTCCAAATCCTGCATCTCCTATTTGAGCAATTGCTTCATATGTAAGAGTTCCTGATCTTGATACAACTCCTACATCACCTACTTTACAAATATCTCCTGGAATAATTCCAATCTTTATTTTTAGACCTGGAGCAATAATACCAGGACAATTAGGACCAATTAATTTTGTTTTTTTCCCTTGAAGATAATTTTTCACTTTCACCATGTCATGTACAGGAATACCTTCAGTTATACATATAACTAAATCTAATCCTGCATCTATTTGTTCAATTATTGCATCTATGGCAAAAGGAGCTGGGACATAAATTACTCCAGCGTTTGCTCCTGTTTTTTCTTTTGCTTCTATAACTGTCTCAAAATAAGGAATTTTTTCATCAAAAAATTGCCCTTTTCTATTTGGGTGAACGCAAGCAACAACATTAGTTCCATACTCTATTGATTTTTTTGCTTGAAAACTACCATCTTTTCCAAGACCCTGAACAAGAATTTTTGTATTTTTATCTATTAACATTTATTTCTCTCTACTTAGTGATGATAATAATTCTGCAGCATGACCTAGGTTATCAGCTATGTGAATATCTAAATTTGATTTTTTCAAAATATTAAATCCAATATCAGAATTTGTTCCTCTCATGCATACAATGATGGGTAGATTAAATTTAGTATCCTTGGCTGCTTCTACTACTCCTTCTGCAATAAGATCTGCTCTGGCAATACCTGCAAATAGATTTATTAGCAAGTATTCTACTTTTTCATCTGAAACTAATATTTTGAAAGCTTCTATAATTTTACTTTTATCAGTTGAACCTCCAACATCCAAAAAATTAGCGGGAAAACAACCAGATTTAGTAGTAACATCCATAGTTGCCATTGCTAATCCTGCTCCATTTACTAAACAGCCAACATTTCCTTTATCTAATTTTACGTAGGACAGATCAAAATCTTTAGCTTTTGTTTCCATTGGGTTTTCTTGATTCTTATCTCTAAGTTCAAATATTTCTTTTTGTCTAAAATAGCTATCATCATCAATATTTATTTTGCAATCTAAGGGAATCAAATTATCATTTTTATCAATTACTAAAGGATTGATTTCAATTAATGTACTGTCTATCTCTCTAAAAGCTTTTTGTAAGTTATTTAGTAGGTTATAAAATGCAATCATAGAAGATTTTGGAATCTCTAGGTCTAAAGCTATTTGTCTGATTTGATATGGTTTTATCCCAACTAAAGGGTCAAAGTTTATTTTCTTGATTTTTTCAGGATTTTTTTCGGCGGTTTTTTCGATATCTGTACCACCCTCAGAAGAAATTATTATAGATGGGCCCTCTGCATCTGGATCAATAATGATAGATAAATATAATTCTTTATTTATATCAGTTAGTTCTGTAACAAGTAATTTTTCTACAATTACTCCTTCAGAATCAGTTTGATCTGTGACTATCTTTTTACCTAAAATTCCCTTTGCAAAGGTTTTAGCTTCTTCAGGTGAATTACATAGTTTTACTCCACCAGCTTTTCCTCTTCCTCCTGAATGTATTTGAGCTTTAACAACAACTTGACCATTAAATTTTTTTGAAATTTCATAAATTTCTTCAGGATCAGAACCTAAATCACCTTTTGGGAAATTAATGTTGTACTTCGATAATAAGTTTCTTGATTGATATTCGTGTAAATTCATAAGATTTGAAAAATTTTAATAATAACTATCTTATTAAATCTTATAATTATGAAATTCATAATACTTTTAGAGCATAAGTTTCTTTATTTTTTTTTATTTATGTTGCTTCATTGGTGTTTTTTTATAAAAAAGTTACTAATTTTAACGAATCAATGATCAAGAATGTAATATCATAAAATAATCATCAGAATAAATAGGAGTAAATATGCAAGCTTTTTGGGCTCTAATTATTGTTTTTGGATCGACAGCCATATGGCTTATTATTCTTCAATTGATTAATAATTACCTAGCTAAAAGAGAAAAATAAATTTTTTTATCAATTACATGCTAGATGTAAAAAATATTTCTTACTCAATATCTAATAGAAAACTCTTTGAAAATGCTTCTTTTAACATACCCTCAGGCTACCATGTTGGTTTAGTAGGGAAAAATGGAATTGGTAAAACTACACTATTCAACCTAATTAATAAAAATCTTCTTCTTGATGAAGGTGAGATTAATTTACAAAAAAGGAAAAAAATTTCAGTCCTTCAACAAGAAATTCCAAATACAAATTTATCCATTTTAGATTATGTTTTATCAACTGATTCTGAAACTCAATCACTAATAGAAGAATTCGAAAATTCAAAAGATCAAAATAGAATTATTGAACTCTCCTCAATTTTAGATGAAAAAAATGCTTATAAAGACGAGTGGAAAGCCTCGTATATATTATCAGGACTTGGTTTTAAAAAGTATGATCAATCAAAAAAAATAAATGAGTTATCCGGAGGATGGAGAAATAGAGTTGGCCTAGCAGCTACTTTATATAGTGATCCTGATCTACTTCTTCTTGATGAACCAACCAATCATTTAGATTTTGAAAGTGTTGTTTGGTTTGAAAATTTCTTAAAAGAATTTAAGGGTACTTTCATAATGATTAGTCATGATAGACAAGTCTTGAATAATACAGTTGATCATATTCTTCATGTTGAAAACCATAACCTAAATTTATATACAGGAAATTATGATCAATTTGAATCACAGTTTGCCCAAAAAAGTCTAGCTCAAGAGGCAATGTTTAAAAAGCAACAAGCTTTTAAGCAAAGGGTTATGAAGTTTGTTGATCGATTTGGTGCAAAAGCTACGAAGGCAAAGCAAGCTCAAAGTAGATTAAGATCTTTAGAAAAAATAGATATGGTTGATGCAATTATTAGTGATAGAACTATAAGTTTTTCATTTCCAAAGCCTAACAATTTAGGTACATCAATGCTGACAATTAATAAAGTTGATGCAGGGTACTATGAAATTCCTGTATTAAAAAACATTAATTTAAGTATTTCAAATGATTCAAGGATTGCTTTAGTAGGAGCAAATGGTAACGGAAAATCTACACTTATTAAATTGATTGCTGGAAATTTAGATCCTATGAAGGGCAGTATTATCAAAAAAAAGAATCTAAAAATAGGATATTTTGCTCAACATCAAGCTGATGAACTGGATTTAGAAAAAACAGGATATCAGGTTCTCTCTGAAATTGATCCAGAAAAACCAGATTTGTTTATTAGAGGAGTTTTAGGAAGATTTGGTTTTGATAAGCAAAAATCTGAAACAAGAATAGAAAATCTCTCGGGTGGAGAAAAAACAAGACTATTATTTTGTCTTATGAGTTATCATTCTCCAGATCTGTTATTGATGGATGAGCCTACAGATCATCTTGATATTGATTCTAGGTTATCATTGATCAACTCTTTGAATGAATTTGAAGGTGCAATAATTTTAGTTAGCCATGATAAAGATATTATTGAAAAAGTTGCTGAACAAATTTTGTTAGTAAAAGATAGTCAGGTAAATCTATTCGTAGATGATATTTCTGACTATGAAAAAATTTTGAAGGATGAATTAAAACCAAATAAGGGTCATAAAAACAAAAATACTTATGAGTCCAATAAAAAAAGTAGAAAAATTGAAAATAAAATCAATAAATTGATTGTAATAAAAAAAGAATTAGAAGATAAGATGAGCTCTTTAGAAAATATCGATAATTTTGAACTTTTAGAAGAACTTTCAAATAACTATAACAAAATAAAAGAGGATATATCAAATTTAGAAAATGAGTGGGTTGATAATAGTAGCTAAAATATGGCGGAGGGGAC
>JAZANE010000025.1:0-3110 GCA_036228785.1 Chloroflexota bacterium | reverse complement strand
CAACTAAACCTTCAATAAACTCAAATTTATACTCTAAGTTTCTAAGGAAGGTATTGGCTTCTTCAAGGTTAAAATCATTATTAAAGTCTGCCCTGATAATTATATTTGTGTTTATATTTTCAAGTTTTTTTATTTTTCTGATGTAGTTTTGTTTTGAAAATTTTATCTTAAATGTATCGAATCCAAGTGATAAATATTTTTTTATTTTATTTTCTAAGTTCTCATTATTTGTTATTAGAATAGATGACTTAACTGAAGGCAGCGACTCAGTTATCAATGAATTAGTTGATATTGAAAATTCTAATTCTGGATATTCACAGATGTTTTGATCATTAGCATTATTTAATATTGATTCAATTTCTTCAATTGAATTCTCACTAAATCCTTTTAATAATGAAACCTCAAATAATTTATAAGGATCATTAGATCGAATTATAATGATATCTTGTGAAGGATAATTTTCTTGAGAATTATCAAAGTTATTTATTTTTATCCTGTATTTAGAATATTCAAACATTTTTTTTCAGTCTCTTATATAACTAGAATAATACTTAGAATTATGCATATTAAAAAATGTGCACGTACAGTCTTTATGAGTGTTGAATTCAGTTCAGTTAGTTTCTTTGATTTTTCTAAGTTTACAGATAAGTCATATGCAAACAACTTAAACCCTAAATCCTTAAGTGGGAATAAAAATAATATAGAAATTATAAAGGGTATACTTAATATAAATTTATCGTTCTGAAAAAGAGAAAAAATTACTAATGTAATTGTTATGTAAATAATTGCTAAGAAAAGATATCTAGAACTTTTTTCTCCAATTCTAACTGAAAGAGTAATTTTACCTCCAATTTTGTCATTTTTCATATCTCTTATATTATTTATTAATATAACTAGACTTGCTGTCAAACCAGGGATAAGAGATATTATCAAGGTATTTATATTGGGGTTGATTCCCAAAACATATAAACTTCCAAGTATTGTTAATGGTCCAAATACAACTATTACAGACAACTCACCTAATCCATTATATCCATATGGTTTAGGTCCCCCAGTATAGGTATATGCAAGTAAAAAAAGTAATGCCCCTAGAATTATTGTTATGTAGTTGGTTATCAGAAATGCAATAATTCCTAATACTAGGCAAATAATTAGTATTAAAAAGATCAAGGCATACATTTCATTTATTGATAGTTTACCTGATTGCATTACTCTTTTAGGACCAGCTCTATTTTGAGTGTCAACGCCTCTGTCGAAATCCTGAATATCATTTAGTAAGTTTACTAGAATTTGAAGAAATATCCCCAATAAAATAATAAGTATAATCCTGGGTAAATCAAAAGATTTTTCTAGACTTATAGATATTGCAATTATTATTGGTCCTAGAACTGCTGGTAATGTCTTTAATCTAAAGGCATCTAAAAAAGAAATAATTTTATTCAATTTATCTACCTAACCATGAAATGGAGGTTTAGGAAATTTTGAAAAGTCTGGTTTCCTCTTTTCTATGAATGCATTTTTGCCCTCTTTGGCTTCATCAGTCATGTAATACATCATAGTTATATCTCCTGCCATATTCTGTAAGCCCGCAAGACCATCAGTTTCTGCTATGAAAGTATTTTTTAGAAATCTTATAGCTGTTGGGCTTTTTTCTAAAATTTTTTTTGCCCAATTTATCCCTTCATTTTCAAGCTCATCATACTTAACAACTTTATTAATTAGTCCCATTTCTAAAGCTTCATTTGCGTTATATTGATCGCACAAAAACCAAATTTCTTTTGCTTTTTTTGATCCGACTAATCTTACTAACTCAGAACTTCCAAAACCTGCATCAAATGATCCTACTCTTGGACCAGTTTGGCCAAAGATAGCATTTTCTGAAGCTATAGTTAGATCACAGATAACTTGTAACACGTGTCCCCCACCAATTGCATACCCACTAACTAAAGCTATAACTGGTTTAGGCATATATCTGATAAATCTTTGTAGCGGAAGTACTCCAAGCGTTGGATTACCTTTTCCATCGTTGTATCCACCGTGTCCTCTTACTTTTTGATCTCCACCTGAGCAAAAGGCTTTTTCTCCTGCTCCTCTAAATAAAACTACTCCAGTATCCTCATCCTCAGCAGCTTCTTTGAAGGCTAATGATAACTCATATATAGTTTCGGGTCTAAATGCATTTCTAACTTCAGGTCTGTTGATAGTTATTTTGGTAATTCCTTCAAAATAATCTACAAGTATATCTTCGTATTTATCCTTGCTTTGCCAATTAATTGTCATTTTTTACTCCAAGTATAAAGTTTTTGACTGCCCTAGATACAAAAATAGGGTTTTCTAATATTATATTATGACCTGAATGAGGAACTACTATTGTTTTAGAATTTCTAATAGCTTTAGACATCTTTTTAGAAATTTTTTCATATTTTATATCATTTTCACCGTATAAAATCATGGTATTATTTACAATCTTATCTAAGTAATTTAGTAGATTACTTTGAACACCTTGCCCTTGATATTTAAGACTTAATGAAAGCCCTAAGGGATTTTGACTTTTTCTAATTGCTCTTAATTTCTTTCTTGCACTGACCCCTAATTTTTTTTCAGAATCCCAAATTGACAATGATTCCCAAAATTCTACAAAATCATCTATTGTTTTTTCAGTTAACAAATCGATAATTTTTTTATCACTAAGTATTCTTGATTTTCTATTTTCTTTACCCTCAATTCCATAAGATGTACTACATAAAATTAATTTATTTATATTTTTTTTATATTTCAATCCTAGATGAAGTGCAGTTCTTCCTCCCAATGAATATCCCAAAATATTAACCTTATTTATACTTAAAGATTCAATAAGATCAGTTAATAATTTTGTACTTTTCTCAAAATTATAAAATGATTCATCATAGATCATTGAATTTCCATGACCGATTAGGTCAACAGAAATAACCTTAAAATATTGACTAAGATATTTACTGACAATCTCGAATGATTTATGATTTCCTGTAAAACCATGAATAAGAATTATAGGTATTCCAGAACCCTCTATTTTGTAGAATAAGCTATTCATCAATAGTTATTTTTTGAACTAGATTATTGATATATTGATT
>JAZANE010000024.1:0-3246 GCA_036228785.1 Chloroflexota bacterium | reverse complement strand
ATGAACTTCCAATTGTAATTAATATTGGGTATATGAAAGGGTGAACTGAAGATACTGCCTGTTTATCTACAATAGTATAAAAAGAAATATTCAATCCAACTAAAATTGATAAAAAAATCCCAACAAGTAAATTTCTATTGACTCTTAATTTATTACTTAAGATTGGAATTACAGAAATAAATATCAAACCTAAAAAAATCATCAATATTCCCACTATTGCTGATGAAGAAATAGTTTCACCTAATAATAAAACACCCCATAAAGGAATAAAAAAAACAGCACTACCTCTTGCTAGAGGATAAACGATAGATAGATCTGCAAGTTTATAGGCTTTGCCTAAAAATGCATAATAAAAAATCTGAAGTACTGAATTTATCAGAATCAATAGCCATATATCTAAAGAAATAGGATTAAAAATAACATAAATAATGGCTATAGGAGAAAAAATTATCCACGAGCCTAAAGCTATCAAAACTAACATGATTTGAGGATTATCAGATTTTTTTACTAAAAAATTCCAATAAGAATGTCCGATGCAATATAGAAGTAATAGAAAACTAGCAAATAATGTCATTTTTAATATGAATTTTTTAGATAATATCCTAAAAAATAAAAAAAAAATATATAGGAAAATTAATGAATTACAGAAAACTTGGAAGTTCAGGAATTCTAGTCTCAGAAATTGGATTAGGTACTAATAATTTTGGAAGAAGATTAGATTACAGTGAGTCTGAAGAAGTAATTAATCATGCTTTGGATTCTGAGATAAATCTTCTTGATACTGCCGACATGTATTCAAATGGTTTGTCAGAAGAGTATATAGGTAAAGCAATAAAAAATAAAAGAGATCAAGTTATTATTGCAAGTAAAGGGGGTATGAATCCAATGCCCTCACCTACTGATACGAAAGTGGCTCAGAGAGTAAACGAAGGTCCTAATAAATCAGGTTTATCTTCTGTTCATTTAAAAAGATCTGTTGAAGAAAGCCTATCCAGATTAGATACAGACTATATAGACCTATACCAAACTCATATATTTGATCCATATACGAATCAAGAGGAGACCCTTAGAGCTTTGGATGATTTGATTTCCGCAGGAAAAATAAGATACATCGGCTGCTCAAATTATATGGCATGGGAATTAGTAGAAGGAATTCATATTTCTAAAAGGTATGGATGGTCTGAATTTACTACTATACAACCTGAATTTTCTATGTTCGAAAGAGAACCTGAATCTGAACTTATTCACGCTTGTGATAAATATAATGTTGGAATTCTTCCATATTTCCCATTAGCATCAGGTTTCTTAACTGGTAAATATAAGAGAGATTCAATACCTGAGGGAGGGAGACTATCTGGTGGTGGTCATTCCGCATGGAGTGAAAAATGGTTGACAGAAGAAAATTTCAATACAATTGAAAATTTAGAAAAATGGGCTTCAAATAAAGGTATAACAATGGTTCAATTAGCTTTTGCTTGGTTATTAACTAAAAAATCTGTTTCTTCTGTAATTGCAGGTGCTACAAGCAAAGCTCAGATAGATTCAAATATTACAGGATCAGGAATTAAGCTTAATGAAGAAGAAATTATAGAAATTAATAATTTACTCCCCAAAAGAAATGAAGCAGGAGTAGGAAATATTCTTAGAAGAATACAAAATACTCCTTAATTTCTTTCAAGATAATCCATTGCAGCCTTAATTCCACCAGATTTATGCTCTATTTCAGCCAATGATAATCCCATCTCCACTGCAGATAGGGTCCCTAAAAGCATCGGATCATTAAAATCACCAAGATGCCCAATTCTAATTATTCTTCCTGACCATCTTCCTAAACCTGTCCCAAGTGATGTATTAAATTTTTCCAAAATAATTTTTCTTAAATTATCAGCATTTATATTTTCTTCAAAAAGTAAACTAGTTAAAGAATTAGAATGTTCATCTTCATTTATAGGAAGTAACTCAATTCCCCATGACTTTACTGCTTCACGTGTAGCATTAGCATGTCTTTGATGCCTTTGAAAAATATTATCTAAGCCCTCATTCTCAATTAACCTAAGAGCCTCTTTAAGACCAAAAAGAATATTAGTGGATGGTGTATATGGAAAGAATCCACTTAAGTTAGTTTTTACCATTTCTCCCCAATCCCAATATGATCTTCTGTAATTATTTTTTGTGGAAATTTCTATAGCCTTTTTACTCACGAAATTAAATGCAATTCCAGGAGGTAACATTAAACCTTTTTGTGATCCAGCTACAGTTACATCTACCATCCATTCGTCGTGGAAATAATCTATTGATCCTAAGGAAGAAATAGTATCTACCATTATTATTGCTGGATGATTGAGTGATTTTATATTCTTTATTGTTGAAGGAATTTTACTAGTAACTCCTGTAGAAGTTTCATTATGAACCATACAAACGGCCTTAATTTTTTGTTCCTTATCTTGTTCTAAAGTTTCGATAATTTTATTTGTATCAACTCCACTTCTCCAGTCGCTTTGAATATATACAACATCAAAACCAAGTTTTTCAGCCATATTCTTCCATAAACTTGAAAAATGACCAGTATCATACATAAGGACCTTATCGCCTTCGGAAAGAATGTTTACAAGAGCTGCTTCCCAAGCTCCAGTCCCAGATGATGGAAAAATTATAGGTATACACTCTTCTCCTTTCACAATCTTCTTTATGCCTTCAAGTATTTCCAATGTCATTTCTGAAAATTCTGGACCTCTGTGATCAATCGTGGGGTTACTTATTGATCGTAGAACACTGTCAGGGACATTAGTTGGACCTGGTATTTGCAAAAAATGCTTTCCTGTTTGCATTAATTTCTCCTGTTATGGCTTATGTAATAAATAAATATTATATCTCTCAAAAGTAATATATTATATTGACATATTCAATAATAAAAAAATCATCATATGACTTCAACATTATTAATTCAATTAATTATTACTTGCTTTTTAGGAGCTGCATCACCAGGACCTAGTTTAGTACTTGTTTCTAAAAACGCTATATTAAATGGTAAATTCAGTGGAAGCTTAACTGGATTTGGGCACGGCATTGGAATATTTATTTATGCTTTTTTATCAATTATTAGTATTGGAGTAATCAATGATATAAACACATTACTTATAGACATAATAACAATTGTATTAGTTAGTTATATGTTATTTTTAGCTTTTAGAATTTACAAATATAGAAAAGCTAATACTGAAAATAATAGTAAAAAAGCTTTATTTC
>JAZANE010000023.1:0-3554 GCA_036228785.1 Chloroflexota bacterium | reverse complement strand
AACAACAAGAATCAATAATAATATTTTAGAAAACTTACCTGATCTAAGACATATAGCTGTTTTTGGAATAGCGCTTGATCATATAGATGTTGATTCTGCTAAAAGAAATAATATTGAAATTACTACTATTCCAGATGCTCTTACGAATTCAGTTGCAGAGCATTCAATAGGACTAATGATTTCACTATTAAAAAAAATCCCGGAACTTGATAGAAGAGTAAGAAATAATGAATGGCCTTCTATAGAAGTTGATTTGTTTGAAGGAAAAACTTTGGGAATAATTGGAGCTGGAGCAATAGGCGAGAAAGTTGCAAGAATAGGCTATAACTTAGGTATGAAAATTATTATAAGTCCAGTTCTTAGGTTAGATAAGATTAGAAATCTAAGTTATCAGGAAATAGGAGAAGTTGCTGATATAAATTATTTGCTTTCTAATTCAGATGTAATAACGCTTCATACAAGAATTGTTCAAGAAACTGAGTACTTAATTGGAAATGAAGAGTTTTCAATTATGAAATCAAATGCAATACTGATCAATACAGCTAGAGGCAAGTTAATTAACGAAAAAGCATTATATGATTCTTTAATAAGTGGAAAAATTTCAGGCGCAGCTTTGGATGTTTTTGAAAAAGAACCGCTTTCAAAAAATAATCAATTAAAAAGTTTAAGTAATGTTATACTTACACCCCATAACGCTGCTAATTCATACGAAGTAATTAACGAAAGTTTAAAAAAATTAGTAAATAATATCAAAATAAAATTAGATTGAGAGTTTAGATGAAAAAAATAGGGTTTATAGGTCTGGGAAATATGGGACAAGGTATGGCAAAAAATCTTCTGAATAAAGGATCTAATATTACCGTATACACAAGAAATACTGAAAAAATCAAAAATATGGAACAGTTAGGTGCAAAAGGAGCATACTCAATTGAAGAATTAACAAATAATTCAGAAATTATAATGACATGCTTACCAGATATAGATACATCTCTTGAAATTATTACAGGAGATAATGGAATACTATCTTTTTCTAATGATGAAAAGATAATTATTGACCATTCAACTGTTGGAATATCCACATCAAAGAAATGTAATAACTTTGCTAAAGAAAATGGATCTCATTTTCTTGATGCTCCTATTTCTGGAGGGCCTGTAGGAGCAAATGATGGAACATTGTCAATTATGGTTGGTGGAAATCAAGAAGCATATAATATTGCCTTACCTTTTCTAAAAATGATGGGAACAACGGTTAAATATATGGGTAATAGCGGCACAGGAACTGCAATGAAATTAATTAATCAACTATTAACAGCAGTGCATACAACCGCAGCTGCAGAAGCTCTTGCTTTAACTAATGCTACAGAAATAGATATTGATTCAGCAATGGAAATTCTAATGGTGAGCTTTGGATTCTCTAGAATGTTAGAAAGATCAGCTCCAATAATTAAAGATAGAAAATTTATTGGTTCTTCTGTTCCTGCGAGAAATATACATAAAGATATAAATATAATAGATCAATTAGGTAAAGAATTATCAGTAAATCTACCTCTGATCGAAGCTTCAAAGAGTCTTTATGATGAGCTGAAAAATGATGGAAAAGAAATGGATGATATGGCTGGAATTATCCAAATAATAGAAAAAAGGTCAGGAGAATAAAATGAAATCTTATAAAGTTGCAGTTATACCAGGAGATGGCATTGGAGTAGAAGTCGTAAAAAGTTCAATAGAAGTACTAAATAAACTTCAAGAAGGTAAGAATTTTAAACTTGAGTTTAATGAGTTTGATTGGAGTTCAGAATATTATTTTAAACATGGAAAAATGATGCCAGAAGATGGTATCAAACAGCTTGAAAATCATGATGCTATTTTCTTAGGTGCTGTAGGTCACCCTGATATACAAGATCATATTACTTTGAATGGTCTACTACTTCCTATTAGAAGAGCTTTTGATCAATTTGCATGTGTCAGACCATCAATACTTTATCCAGGAGTTGATACTCCTCTCAAAGATATTAAGCCTTACGATATTGATTTTGTTGTAGTTAGAGAAAATACCGAAGGTGAATATGCTAATGTTGGGGGATTTCAATACATGAATTTTCCTGATGAAGTTGCAGTTCAAAGTGCTGTTTTTACTCGAAAAGGATGCGAAAGAGTAATTAGATTTGCATTTGAATTAGCAATGGAAAGAAAAAAGAAAAAACATCTGACATCTATTACAAAGTCAAATGCTCAAGGTTATTCAATGGTCTTATGGGATAGAACATTTGATGAAGTTAAGAAGGATTATCCTGAGGTTACAACTAATTCCTTATTAATAGATGCTGCATGTATGGATTTTATAAGAAAGCCACAAGATTTTGATGTTGTTGTTGCTAGTAATTTATTTGGAGATATCTTAACAGATATAGGAGCAATAATAACTGGCTCAATGGGATTAGCTTCAAGTGGTAATATTGACCCTACAAAAACAAGCCCATCAATGTTTGAACCTACACATGGATCTGCTCCAGATATTGCAGGTCAAGGGCTAGCAAATCCAATGGCGCAAATCTTAACTGCAGGGATCATGTTAAGGCATTTAGGTGAAAACGATAGTGCAGAAATACTTGAGAATTCAGTTAAACGAGTTTTAGAAGTAGGAGAATCTCTTACACCAGATTTGGGAGGAAATTCATCTACTGATGATGTAACTAAGGCTATTATTTCTAATCTATGATAAAAGGCTTAATTTTCGATCTAGATGATACTCTCACAATTCATGATGAATTATATGATCCTAATTATTTGAGAATAATTAGAGAATTTTTTCCCGATTATAAAAATAATGATTCTGAAATTCTTGAAGTAATGATTCAAACTATTGACGATATAGGTTCAAAAAAATATTTTTCTAGATATCTTGATTGTAAATTTGGAGGAAGGGATATTCTTTGGGCAGATTGTGGAGGATATGGAGAAATAGGAGAATATTTACAAAATATCTACATAGAAGCTCAACATGAAATGTGGAAAGAAATATTCATAAATTTGGGTATTTCAAAAAATAAATTAAATTTACATGAAATCATTCATACATATAAGTATTATATGTGGAGTGGAATTAAGGCTTTTGAGGATGTGATTCCAGCTTTGAGTAAGCTAAAAGATTATAAACTTGGGATTCTAACAAATGGTATGCAACTTCATCAAAGAAAAAAAATAAGTACAGCAGGATTATTAAGTTTTTTTTCAAAAAAAAATTCAGCCATAGTTACTTCTTCTGAATGCTTAAGTGGAAAACCATATGAAATCCCATATAAATTTATCTGTGAAAAGCTAGAGCTAAGTTACCCAGAAATCATAATGATAGGAGACACATTGGATGGAGATATTCAAGGTGCTAATAATCTAGGGATTAAGAACGTATGGATCAACAGAAAACAAATAAATAAAGATCAATTTTTAGAAAAACCTAGTTTTGAAATAAATACCCTTGAAGAATTAGATGGAATATTAAATCAATCTATTTTATAGGTTTCAGATAATAAAAAGTCAAAATCACAACCATTTTC
>JAZANE010000022.1:0-3839 GCA_036228785.1 Chloroflexota bacterium | reverse complement strand
GTCCTGGTTCGAATCCAGGCCCGGGAGCCAATTATATAATTTCTTGAAATTTATCCCATTTCCTGATCTACAGAAAGTTTGAATTCATCTAAATCATGCCCTGTAACTGTGCTCCATGGTGTTTCAACAACATAATGATCTTTTCCAATCTCAACTAATGGAGGTCGTTCTTTAGTAAATTTATGATTTTTTCTTACTGGAAGAGGAGTTCTTGTTTGAAACACATCTCCAACAGGAGGATTAACAGGTGACACTACTTCTCCTGGAAGGACTATTTCATCTCTTTGAATATCAGGATGAGACGGAAGAGCAGCAGAAATTAAAGCA
Organism: Chloroflexota bacterium; assembly: GCA_036228785.1. Lineage (GTDB taxonomy): Bacteria > Chloroflexota > Dehalococcoidia > Lucifugimonadales > Lucifugimonadaceae > TMED-70. Next base: position 3,512 of record JAZANE010000022.1, on the reverse strand, counting down.
TTTGTATATAGATGAGTTGGGTTAGCAAAGATTGCCTCTGTATCACCATACTCTTGAACAACTCCTAGATACATAACTGCAGTTCTATGACACATATACCTAACTGTTGCTAGATTATGAGCAATTAGTATGTATGCTAAATTATGCTCATTTTGCAGGTCCACTAAAAGGTTCATAATCTGTGCCCTAATTGAAACATCTAAAGCTGATACCGGTTCATCAAGTACAATTAATTTAGGATTTAAGGCTAATGCTCTTGCTATTCCTATTCTTTGTCTCTGTCCACCAGAAAATTCATGAGGATATAGATTTCCTTGATAAGGATTAAGACCTACTTCTGCCAATAGATCTCCTGCCCTAGTATTTCTTTCTTTTTTTGTCATTGTAGTATTGATTTCTAAAGGCTCACCAATAATCGTGTTAACTCTCATTCTGGGATTTAATGATGACCATGGATCTTGAAAAACAGCCTGAACTGATCTTCTCATTTCTCGTTTACCTGCAGAACTTAAGGTTGTAACATCTTGACCTTCAAAGTAAATGCTTCCAACAGGTACTCCACCATCTGTAGAAGGTTCCTCAAGTCCCAAAACCATTTTTGCAGTAGTTGTTTTTCCACATCCTGATTCACCAACTAAACCTATAGTTTTACCATTAGGAACATCGAATGAAACATCATCAACAGCTTTCAACCAATCATGGCTACCAATAATTGGTAACCCTTTGTTAACTTGATACCACTTCCTGATATTTCTTACCTGAATTATTGGATCCCCATCATTAGAACATCCTATCGCTTCAGGAACACTTGAATAATCTTTTTTCTCTTCTGTTGTCATTTTTTCCTCACGAAATGTAGTTTTTTTAATATGAAACTAAATCTTTATATTTATCAAAGTCTGCTACCGAACATCTGGACATCTGGACAAAGTGCCCAGGCTTTACCTCTACTAATTCAGGTCTAATTTGTGCATCTTTTTCATCATATTTCAATGGTGACCTAGGTGCAAAAGCATCTCCTGGCGGAAGGTTATAAAGCAGAGGAGGCTGTCCTTCTATTTGAGGCAGTCTTCCTGTTTTTTCCTCCAACTTAGGTACAGATCCAATCAATGCTTTGGTATATTCATGCAAAGGATTATTAAAAATCTCTCTACAATCAGCCATTTCTACAATTCTTCCTGCATACATAACTGCGACTCTATCACACATCTTGGCCACTATTCCAAAGTCATGGGTAATAAAAATAATTGCTGCTCCTGATTCAGCTTGAATTTGTTTCAATAATCGCAAATAAGCAGCTTGAATAGTAACATCTAGAGAAGTTGTAGGTTCATCTGCAATGATAACTGAAGGATTTGATGAAATTCCAATAGCACCAACAACTCTTTGTCTCATTCCTCCAGACAATTGATGTGGGTAGTCCCTAGCTCTTGTATCAGCAGCCGGAATTCTAACTTTCTTGAGAGCATCAACAACCTTTTCCCATCTACTTTTACCCTTTAATCCTTGGTGAATACCAATTGCTTCCCCTACTTGGTCATTTATATCAAAAACCGGGTTTAGAGCTTGCATAGGATCCTGAAGAATCATAGAGATTTCTCCACCTCTAACTTTAGTCATTTCTTTTTCAGAAAGCTTTAAAATATCTCTACCATTAAGTATCACTTCACCACCTGCAATAATGCCTGGAGGCGATTGTATTAGTCTCATAATTGAGAGAGCTGTAACAGATTTTCCTGAACCTGATTCTCCCACAACACCTAAGGTTTCTCCCTTTCTTACTGAGTAGGAAACACCATCACAAGCTTTTACAGTTCCCCACTTAGTTGTAAAGTGAGTCTGAAGATTTCTTAATTCTAGTACTACTTCTTCTCTGATTGTTGATGGTCCAAAACCATCTCGATCAATAGATTCATCTTTTACTTTTGAATCTGATTTTTTAGCCATTCTTAACCCTCTTATAAATATATTTTTTTTGAGTCTTTTAATAAGTTACTGTAAACATATCATAAAATATAAAAAAAAATAGTAAAAAAAACTAGTTTTAATGATTTTAAAGTTCTTTTTCTATCTTATGAATTGTTGCTGATAAACCTTCAACCAAAAAATCTATTTCGTCCTTATTGATATTCAGTGGAGGGCAGAGAGAAATTATATCTGCAGCCCTGAAAGTAAATATATTTCTATCATTAAGATATTTTGGGATCTTTTTCTTGATTTCCAAAGAATCAGGAAGTTTTTCCTTGGTATTCTTATCTCTGACTAATTCAATAGCTGCCAGTAAACCTAATCCTCTCACATCGCCAACAATTTTAGAGCTCTTTAATGTTTCTAATTTATTTAGTAAATATTCTCCCATTTTTTTTGAATTTTCTACCAATTTCTCTCTCTCATAAATTTCAAGATTCTTTAAGCCAGCAGCACAAGAAGCTGGGTGTCCTCCAAAAGTAATCAAATGCAAAAACATTTCTTTTTCAGTTCCAATAAAAGAATCTGATATCTTCTTTGTAGCTATTGCAGCCCCTAGGGGAGAATATCCACTAGTTAATGATTTTGCAACAGTTGTAATATCTGGCATCATATCCCAATGATCCGTAGCAAAATATTTACCAGTTCTTCCAAAACCGGTAATCACCTCATCAGCTATGAGTACCACATTATATTCATCAGCAATTTCTCTTAATCTTTGCCAATATTCTTTTGGAGGAATATGGATTCCAAATGCAACGGATATTGGTTCAGCAATCATTGCTGCAACACTATCAGGCCCGGTGTGTTTGATAGCTTCTTCAAATTGATTCGCACAAAAAATAGCATAGTCAACAGGATTCATATTATTAGGTATTCTGTATGAGTCCCAATTTTGAACATGAATAGCTCCAGGCATTTCAGGTCCCATGGTATCTGAGGTTGAAGGCTTACCAAGGCTTACCGCCATTGCTGTGGCTCCATGATAAGAATATCTCCTAGATATAACTTTATAAGCACCAGACTTACCTGTATTTATTTGATATTTTTTTGCCATTTTTACTGCAGTTTCAACCGATTCTGATCCCCCAGAAGTAAAAAAAGATCTAGCAGATTTATCAGGATATATATCTGCAATTTTTGCAGCAAGTTCAATTTGTGGAATGCATGCTGCCATAGCTGGCGGAGTTTCTATTTCACAAATTTGTTCATAAATTGCTTTTCCTATTTCTTCTCTACCATATCCAGCTCCCTTAAACCATAGCCCTCCAGTTGAGTCTAAATATTTATTATCATTTATATCTGTAACCCAAACACCTTCTCCTTTTACAAAAATTCTTAGATCTCCAGCCCAATCATTTATCTGTTGAGCATGCATGAATAAATTTTGAGAGGCTAAGCTCTGTAATTCTTCTATTTTTTCTCCATTGATTGATAAATTATTCATTACTAAAACTTCTTTATTTCAAATTGATTAATATAAATATATAAAAAAAAGAATAAATAACAAAGTAAAGACAAGTTTTATTTAAAATTTTGAAATA
>JAZANE010000021.1:0-3910 GCA_036228785.1 Chloroflexota bacterium | reverse complement strand
TGCCCGATAATGAAATAAAAACTGATAAAAATAAGTTAGTTAGATTTTTGTGGATTACCTTAGGTTCTTTATTTGTAGCGATTGGATACATAGGAATATTTGTCCCTGGCTTACCCACAACAATTTTTTTAATCCTTGCAGCAGGATGCTATATTAGATCTTCAAAAAAATTATATAACTGGCTAATTAATAATAAACTTTTTGGACAATATATTAGAGATTACTATGAGGGTAAAGGCATGCCTCTAAAAGCAAAAATAAGTGCTATTTCAATGATTATAATTTTTTGTGGTTTCGCAGTTATATTTGCCATAGATCCTATTCTAATAGATATCATTGTAGCCTTGGTAGGTCTTACTGGAATACTCTACATTTCTTTTAGAGTTCCAACAAAAAAATAGATTGTATACCTTTTTTGTTGACAAAATATATTTTTTGTTTGTATACTAAAAAAGTTGACAATCAACAGACATAAAATATCAAGGAGTATTTTCATGAAAAAGAATTTAGCTTTAGCTATGTTTTCTTCTCTATTGATCGCATTTTTTGTAGCATGTTCTGCAGAGACTGAGGTTGTAGAGGTTGAGAAACAAGTTGTAGTTGAAAAAGAAGTAATTAAAGAAGTTCAGGTTCCTGGAGAAACTATAGTAACTGAAGTTGTGAAGGAAGTTAAAGTTCCCGGAGAAACAATTATAGTTGAGAAGGAAGTAGAAAAGAAAGAAAAAGAACTAGTAATTTACTCAGGAAGATCAGAATCATTGGTTGGTCCAATAATTGAAGAATTTTCAGTGCTTACAGGTATTCCTGTAGAAGTAAAATACGGTAAAACAGGTGCAATGGTAAGTCTTCTTCAAGAAGAAGGGTCTAAAACACCAGCTGACGTATTTTATGCACAAGATCCAGGTGGATTAGGTGCAGTAAGTGACATGTTGTCACCAATGTCAAGAGAGGTATGTAACTTAATACCTGCTTGGGCTGTGGCACCAAGAGCTGCTGATAATTCATGTAAATGGATTGGTATAACAGGAAGAGCAAGAGTACTTGTATACAATCCAGATGTTACGGCTGCAGCTGATTTGCCTACATCTATGGAAGATTTAACAGATCCAAAATATAAAGGTAAATTGGGTTGGGCTCCAACAAACGGATCATTCCAAGCTATGGTTACAGGGATGAGAATTTACTGGGGTGAAGAAAAGACTAAAACTTGGTTAGAAGGCATTATGGCTAATGAACCAATAGTTTACCCAAAAAACACACCTCAAGTTCAAGCTGCTGCTGATCAAGAGATTGAATTTGGTATGGTAAACCACTACTATCTACACAGATTTATTGCCGATAAAGGTGAAAGCTTTGCTGCTAGAAACCATTATCTAGACAATGGAGATGCTGGATCAGTAGTATTAGTTTCTGGTGCTGGGATCCTAGATGCATCAGATAACAAAAATAATGCAGAAAGATTCATGACATTTATGACTTCAAAAGTAGCTCAACAATACTTTGCTACTCAAGTTCATGAGTACCCATTAGTTACTGATGGAGTATCACCAAATAGATTGCTAAGAGATATGGAAAGTCTAAGTAAACCTGACATTGACATATCTCTATTAGGTGATCTAGAAAACACCCAAAAGCTTCTTATAGAAGTGGGTGCACTACAATAGAAAAACTTTCTTAATTCTCTTATCAAATAGGGGCCTATTCTTCTCTCCTGATAATATAGGCTCCTATTTTATTTAAGCTCTCCAAAAAGCGGTTCTAATACTTTTCTGTTAGACTTACTTTCTTCAGAGTCTTTTTCAGGAAGTATAGGAATCTCTTCGTCCAAATCGTCGATCATATTATACATTCTGCCATCCTCATATAATTTCCAACTATGATTTCTAATAAATCTTTGTATTGGTCTCTTGTTTCTTCCTCCTGCATCAAAATGGAAGAAAATCCAGTCTCTAGGAGAACTATTTTTACCTGTCAATTGAGGATAAAATGACCTCCCGTCAACTATATAATTTTCAGGATACTCAATTCCAGCTGCTTCAAAAATAGTTGGGAGAAAATCTGTACTATCTACAAGGTCACTGCTAACCACAGATTCAGGAATATTATTTTTCCAGTTACATATTAAAGGTACATGAGTACCAGTATCAATAGTTTTACCCTTACCTCCTGGGATTTCTTTATCTCCCATGAATGATGACACCTCAATAGGAGAACCATTATCTCCCAAATAAATAATTAAAGTGTCTTCTCTTAGATTTAATTGATCTAATTTTTCTACTATTCTCCCTATTGTTTTATCATGGTATTCAACCATATCTTTATAATATTTCGCATCATCGTCCCAACCTTCTAATTCATCCCAAGTTCTTCCGCCAAGTGTCTGATTAGAAGGAGGATCAAAGATTGCAAATTCCTCACTATCAGGTGTAGGTTCCAACGGTCTATGCGTGAGTGTCATTGGAAAATATACAAAGAATGGATCATCTGTATTTCTTTCAATAAAATCTAAAATATAATCGCAAAAAATATCTTCTCCATAATTCCCTTCTGTAATTTCTTTAGTTAAGTATTCTCCATTCTGATAAATTATCGGATTTTTATACCTTGAACCCTTTTCTTCTGTTTGATGGGCGTGCCAAACACAAAATTCATCAAACCCAGCATCCTCAATTTGTTGTCCTTTATTTCTATCTTCAGGCATTTCATCTGGAGGATTATAGGAATATAGTTGCCATTTCCCTGAAATCAATGTTTTATAACCGTTATCACTCATAATATGTCCAAATGTTTTTTCATTTGGATCCATTAATCCAAAACCAATATAATTTCTAAAGTTATATTTTCCTGTCATTAGTTGAATCCTAGTTGGAGTGCATAGAGGTTGAGCGTGAGCATTTTCAAATCTAATTCCAGTCTTTGCTAACTCATTAAGAATTGGTGTTTTATATGAAGTTCCTCCATTGGCGTTAATAACCTCATATCCTAAATCATCAGACATTATCAGTATTATATTTGGTTTTTTATTATTCACAATTTACTCCTTGTTTTATCCTCTTTCACCTTTATCGTATTCTGCATACATATATGGATGATTTTCATCGTATTTAGTTAATGGTTTCGGATTATCAATTCTGTTTGCAGGTCTAACTTCTTCCCCTTTTATATCTAAATATTTATCGCCTAAACTTTTTCTAAATTCATCTGCTAAGATTGATAGTTTATTAACAATTTCTTTTTGGCTAGAATATAAATTCACTTTTTCACTAATATCATTGTCCAAGTCATACAATTCATAAATTAATTTATCTTCTTTTTTGAAATGTAATTTCCAATTTTTATACCTAATTGCTTCTAACTCGTCCTCATTATAGTAAAGAAATGAATCTCTTTTAGAAGAGTTTTCATTTGAGAAGAATAAATCAGACATTTCTATTCCATCAATTTTTTTGGAAGGAAGGGTTCCTCCTAATAATTTTGTAATAGAAGGTAAAAAATCCATAGTTGTAGAAAGTGCATCTGTTTGTTGCCCTTCATTGATTTTTCCTGGCCATCTTATGATACATGGAACCCTTTGGCCTCCATCCCATGTTTGACCCTTACCTCCTCTAAGATTTCCATTACTTCCTCCTTGATTTTGTAGCCTAGAGCCATTATCACTAGTGAATATAACTATAGTATTTTCATCAATACCTAATTCTTTCAACTCATCAAAAATTACTTTTGTTGACCAATCAATACTAGCTACACAAGCTCCGTAATCTCCATTTTTTGATTCTTTTACAAATTTTTCTGCTGCATATAAGGGAAGATGAACTTGCATATGAGCAAGGTATAAGAAAAAAGGTGTTTCTTTGTTTTCTCTCATGAATTTTACTGCATCTTCAGTATATCTTTCAGCAATTGATCTTTG
>JAZANE010000020.1:0-8607 GCA_036228785.1 Chloroflexota bacterium | reverse complement strand
AGGTTTTAAAAACATTTAAAGTATTTTCCTTAAATTTAGCTTTTTAAAATTCTAACCGTACAAATAATACCCACAAAAAGTCCAATCATCAAACCCAATAAGGTCATTAAATTGCCAAGATTTAATTGATTATCTAAAAAATTACCTCCATAAGTAAAAATTACAACTGGCGTTACAATAATCCATCCAATTCCAATGAACTTTCCAAGTGTGTATATTGAAGAAAAAACATATGTCTTGGTATTCTCTTCCTTATTGTTATTTCTCATCAATATCTAAGCTATCTATAAAAGATTCAAAAACTGACAAGCTTTTTCTTTCTTTCTCTCCCATTGGTGAATAAGATTCTTGATTACTTTCAGGTTCCTCTTGGTTTGGTTGATCAATATCAAGATTTGATTTTCTGAAACCAGCTTTTTCAATAACTTTGCTTTCACAGAAGACAGGAACTCCTAATTTTAAAGCAATTACCATGGCATCAGAAGGCCTTGAATCCATTTCTATTTCCTTCCCATTAGCCAAAATTATTATTTTTGCAAAAAATGTACCATTATCTAAATTATCAATGATAATTTTTTGAATTTTCCCTCCAAAATTTTCAACCATGTTACAGAAAAGATCATGAGTAAGAGGTCTAGGAACCTCAACCTTTTGCATCCTTATAGCAATTGCGTCAGCTTCTGCTGCAGCTATCCAAATTGCCAAGAATAAAGGGCCTTTCTTCTGCTTGAGTATCATAACTCTTTGACCCATTGCATTTATTTTTAAACTATCAACAATCATTTCATCCATAAATATAGAATATTATTTTTTTGGTAATGGTCAATGAAATATGGGTTTAAAATGAATAAAGTTTACTTATTTCTTCATTTATTTCTTCTACTTTAGCTCTTGAGAATTGTCCAAATTTTTGAGGATCTTTTGATGCATAAATTATTCCTCTTGATGAATTAATTAATATATTTGGTTCTTTATTTAAGATTGCATTATTGATGACATCTGAAAGATCACCTTTTTGATGACCAACCCCTGGAATCAAAAAAGGTATATCAATAAATTTTTCTCTAATAATCTTTAGTTCATAAGGGTATGTGGCCCCCATGACTAAACATACATTTTTACTTGTGTTTAAATCTGAAGATATTTTAGCTATATGTTCATATAACTTTAAGTTTGTCTTTTCAGAAAAAAAATCTTGGATCTCTCCACCAGATTTATTACTAGATTTACAAACAATAAAAACACCTTTGTCTTTATATTGAATAAAGGGTAAAATTCCATCTCTACCAAAAAAAGGGACAATTGTTATAGCATCAAAATCCCAGTATTCAAACATAGCTTTTGCATATGCATCACTCGTAGAGTCTATGTCTGATCTTTTACAATCGCCTATGATAAGTTTTTTTTCTGGTAATTGCTTAATATAATCAATAGTCTTATACAACGCATCTAACCCTTCAAGGCCTTGAGATTCATAATAAGCAAATTGAGGCTTATATCCAACTACTAAATCAAAAGTTGAATCAATAATTACTTTGTTAAATTGAAAAATATCTTTAATTGGCATAGCATCTAAATTTGGATCAAGCCCAACTATTAAGAAACTCTTTTTATCTAATATTTGTTGTACTAAATTTTGGTTAAATGAAATCATAGAATATGGTTCTTATATACAAATCCGTAAACTTTATCTTTATTATTCAATATTAGTTTGTTTAGAATCTCATTATCAAGCGTTACAAAATAGTCTTTATCAGATTTTATTTCCAATAAAGAGTGATTTAATTTTGAATAAATATTTCTAATTTGTCCTGAAAAATAAAATCCCATACCTGAATGATCAAAAGGTTTCTTTGAAATCAGTATGCTATCAGATATAAAATATTTATCTTTATACTCAATTTTTTCTATTGTATTAATTAGTAATTCATCTTCCCAATAATCTAGTAATTTATTTCTTAGAATTTTTTTATCTGCTACACCTTTATCGATAAATAAAATTTCATTTTTGGACTTAAAAATTTCATCAATTGAATGAGTTATATATAGCACACATAAACCAAGTTCCTCAGTTATTTTTTCTAAAGATTGAAAAATTTTCTTTGAAGCCACAAAATCCAAAGAATTTATAGGTTCATCCAATAATAAAAGATCACCATTTCTAGCAATAGCTCTAGCTAAAGATACTTTTTGCTTTTGTCCCCCGGATAATTCATATGGAAATACTTTTTGTAACTCTTTGATATCAAAAATTTCTAGACATTCTGATGGAGTAATTTTTTTCTGAGTATCATTCAATAAATTAAATCCAAATTCAATATTTCTAAGAACATTCATATTATCAAACAGAACTTCATCTTGTTGGACATATGAAATATTTCTATTTTCAGGTGATAAGTTAATATTTTGATTTGTAGAAAATATTAACTTATTACTAAAAGTTATCTCTCCTTCAGATGGTTTCAAAAAACCAGCAAGACTATTTAGCAGTGTAGTCTTACCGTTACCAGATCTTCCCCAAATAAAATTAATACCTTCATTAAATTCAGATGAAGCATTGAGGGAAAAATTTCAAATTTTAGAAGTAAATTTAAAATCTAATATACTCATAATTGGAACCCTTTTTTGTTTATCAAGTTGAATATTAGTATTGTCATTACTGCAATTGAAAGTGAGATCAATGATAAAACAAGAATTGAATCTCTATTGCCTGTTTGGATTGAAGTATAAATTGCTGTTGATAAAGTCTGGGTTTTTCCAGAAATATTCCCTGCAACAATCATAGTAGCTCCAAATTCACTTATAGATCTTATTAATCCAATAAAAATTGATGAAATGAGTCCTGTTCTGATTGATGGAAAAATAATATAAAAAAAAGTCTTAGAAAGATTAGCACCCAAAATTCTAGAAGTATTTACTAATTTTTGATCTATATTCAAAATAGTTACAAAAATCATCCTATAGACTAAAGGTAGAGAAATAACTGCGCAAGCTAAACTTCCTCCAAACCATTCAAAAGATAATTTTCCATTAGAAAGTATTACAATCAAATATCCTGAAATCACTGGTGGAAGAGCAAGAGGAAGCGACGTAATAAAATCAAAGAAAAGTCTGGTTTTCTTAAATTTTCTAACTATAAAAATTATAAAAATTGAAAAAACAAAACAGATTATGGTGCCTGTAAATGAGATCTTCAAGGTTGTTATGAGAATTTCCAAATAGTTCATTTTTGAACCTCAAATCCTAATTCAGAAAGTTTTTTTTTCACAGTTGGTGAGTTTAGTCTATCAATAAAGTTATTTATGTATGTATTGTTATTTTGACTCAAGACTCCTGTTTTATACTCAATATCATCATGAAAAGTATTTGGGAATTCATGAATTATGAACAGATCATTCTTGATTGCCTCTGTTTTATACAAAATTCCATAGTATTTATCATTTGAAACCAACATACTTGATACATAGGATACATCTCCTGAAGATATTATTTTATTATCAATATCTTCATCATAAAAAATATTTTCTAGAACTTGTTTAGAATATTTTCCAGCAGGAGCAATTTTAGGATCTGCAATAATTATTTTTTTTTCATTATCTAATTTATTATCTTTGATAAAGGTTTCATATGTGTAATAACTATTACTTGTAGCTAGAACTAAAGAATTTTTTGCAAATAAACTAATTTCTGAATTTTTTAGTAAAGCTTTATTTGTAAGAATTTCCATTGAAGAATTAGAAGCAAGAATAACAGCACCAATTTTTTTTTCATTATTTTCAATCCTTCTAGCTAGACTCATAGAACCCCCATAGCTAATATAGAATTTATCATTATGATCTGATTTTTCATATTCTTCTTGAATAACTTCATTAAGCGAAGCGGCAACCATAATAATACTTGTATTGTCATTTGAACATGTTAATAACAAGAAATTACACATTATCAAAGCAAAACTAAAAAGTATTTTTTTTAAAAATTTATTTATCATTTTTAGAATGAAATCTATTCGATATACTGTTATTCTAAGATAAAATATTTATAAATAACAATTAATAACTTGATAAAAGAAATTTTAAATTATGGCTAATCAAACTGAAAGTGAACAATATGCATTTAATGCTTTTGCAAATCTCCCATTTTATGGATCTATAAATTCTGAGTTTATAGACCTAGCTAGTGTCTATGATAAAAAATCAATTGTTGATCTCGGATGTGGGACAGGCAATATAACTAAATTAATATTGAAGAAACTTACAATTGCTAAAGATTCAGTAATATACGCTGTAGACAGCTCAAAATCTGCATTAAAGACAGCAGCTCAGGAACTAGAAAATCATTCAATTGTTAAATTTATTCACTCTGAAGTTCAAAACCTCACTGATGCAGTAAAAGAAAAGGCCGATGCTATGATTTATTGCAACTCTATACATTACGTACCAGATAAAAAAAAGTTATTGACTGAAATAAGAAATAAATTGAACTCAAATGGAATACTAGCTTTCAACACATCTTTTTATGATGGCTCTCATCCTGATGATTCTCTAGAATTTTATAGAAAATGGATGTTTAGGTCATTAAGACTTCTCAGTAAGGATTTTGGATTGAAGCCTGACAAATCTGCTAAGGTTTCTTCTAGAGAACAACTAACACCTGATAATTATAAAGAATTGTTAGAAAGTACAGGGTATAAAGTTGAACATATGAAAGCTAAGTCTTACCAAGTTCCAATTGATGGATTCCATTACATAAGTGAATTTAGAGATTGGATTGAAGGTGTGCTTCCAGGGGTCCCTCTTGAAAAAGGTAAATCTACTCTTCAAAAAGCTCTTAAGGAAATTTTTTCTGAAATGAATCTAACTACTGTTCCAAGAAATTGGTTGTCTGTGAAAGCAGTCAAGATCTAATTAGCAACTGTAATCATCAACGGTACTTACACTAACTGGTTGATCATCATTATCCATAATAGTTGCATAGGCAGTGTCAATTGAAGTGTAGCAAGGAATTGAAAGTTCTGTAGCTTTTCTTCTAATGTGATAACCATCTTGAATAGATGAACGGTCTCCAGTTACGGTATTTAAGACAGCTCCAACTTTGCCTTCAACTATTAAATCAAGTACTGTAGGTGATTGACTTAGAATTTTATTTACTTTTTCAACTTTTATATCTAGGGATTTTATAAAATTATAAGTACCTTCTGTTGCATAAATTTTATTTCCATTTCTACTTAGTTTTTTGATAAAATTTTTAGAATCATTTTTATCTCTATCTGCAATAGATAGTAGAAAACTTGTTTTTGAATCTACTTCTAGACCAGAGGCTATCATAGCCTTTTTCATTGCACTTGGAAGGTTTTTGTCTATTCCCATAACCTCTCCTGTAGATTTCATTTCAGGTCCTAAATATGTGTCTACCCCTGATAACTTAGACATTGAAAACACGGGAGATTTTACAGCAAAAAGATTTTTCTCCTTCACTAATCCTGTTGAATAGTTAAGATTAGATAATTTCTCTCCATAAATTACTTTGATTGCAAGATCAATCATAGGGACTCCAGTAACCTTTGATATGAAAGGGATTGTTCTACTTGATCTTGGATTTACCTCTATAACATACAAAGTTGAGTCTTCAGTTTCTTTCTTTTTAGAAGAATCAAAGAAAGATTTCTTTGATCTCTTTACTATAAACTGAATATTCATCAAACCTCTAATGCCCAGAGTTTTTCCTAATTTTCTAGTTGCATCTACAAGATTATTTTTTTCAGTATCTGATAAATCATAAGCTGGATATACTGCAGTACTATCTCCAGAATGTATACCTGCTCTTTCAACGTGTTGCATTATTCCTGGTATTAATATATCTTCTTCGTCGCATATTGCATCCACTTCTATCTCAATTCCATCAATATAATGATCAACTAAAATAGTTTGACCCGGTACAAAATTTTGAGCTCTCTTAAAGTATCTAATCAAATCACTCTCCCTGTATACTATTTCCATAGCTCTTCCTCCTAAAACATATGAAGGTCTGACCATAACAGGATATCCAACGCTATTTGCAATAGAAATCGCTTCATCTAAATCAACAGTTGCTGCCCCTTCAGGTTGCAATACTCCTGACTTATTACAAATTTCTTCAAAGCTTCCTCTTTCAGATGCTAAGTCAATTACATTAGCTGATGAGCCTTTGATAGGGAAATTATAATTACCCAAATCTTGAGACATGTTAATTGCTGTCTGACCACCAAATTGAACTAGTGAATCAACAAGTTTTCCTTTCTGAGATTCATTTTCAATTATGTCCATTACACTTTCTGAATCAAGAGGTTCAAAATATAGTCTTGATGATGTATCAAAATCTGTAGACACAGTTTCTGGATTTGAGTTTATAAGAATAGATTTTATTCCATTATTTTGAAGACTTTTAGATGCATGAACTGAACAATAATCAAATTCTATACCTTGACCTATCCTGATTGGACCTGAACCTAAAACAATAGCTTTATTACCTTCTAATGGGATTGCTTCATTTTCAGTCTCATATGTACTATAAAAGTATGTAGTTTTAGCCTCAAATTCTGCCGCACAAGTATCAACCATTTTATATGTTGGAATAATACCAAAAGATTTTCTAATTTCTCTGATTTTTTTTTCTTCAGAATTCTTTAACTTAGCGATATATTTATCAGAAAACCCATAATCTTTAGCCTTAGCAAATAAATCTTTACTTAATTCTGAGGATATTATTTCTTTTTCTACTTTAATTATTCTTTCGATGGCATTTGTAAACCAAAAATCAATGAAAGTTCTTTTTGTTTCTTCAATAGCATTTGATCCATTTCTGATCTTTTTTGCAATATCCCAAAGTCTGTCATCCATGGGAATATTTGAATCTTCGTTATCTGGACTGATCAACAAATCAGGTTTATTATTTTCTAAAGACCTTATTGATTTTAGTAAAGCAGCTTCAAATGTTCTTTCAATACCCATAACTTCACCAGTTGCTTTCATTTGAGTACCCAAGCTTCTATCAGCATCTGGGAATTTATCAAATGGCCATCTAGGTATTTTTACCACACAATAATCTAATGAAGGTTCAAATACTGAAAAAGTTTTACCTGTCACAGGATTTGTAATCTCATCTAAATTCTTACCTAAAGCTATTTTTGAGGCAATTCTTGCTATTGGGTAACCAGTTGCTTTAGATGCAAGTGCAGAAGATCTTGAAACTCTTGGATTAACCTCAATAACATAATATTCAGGATCAGAGTCAAAATTATTACCAATTGTATTTTTAACTAATTGAGAAGGCTTTAAGGCTAGCTGTACATTACATCCTCCTCTTATATCTAAGTTTGAAATAATATTTAAGCTAGCTGATCTCAACATTTGATACTCTTTATCATTTAATGTTTGTGAAGGAGCAACTACTATTGAATCTCCAGTGTGAACACCCATTGGATCAATATTCTCCATATTACAAATAGTTATAACATTACCTATGTTATCTCTCATTACTTCATACTCAACTTCTTTCCAACCAACTAAAGATTTTTCAATAAGAACTTGACCAACTCTAGACAAACTAATACCTTGAGTTGCAATTTCCTTTAGTTCTTCCTCATTTTTTGCTATTCCTCCTCCAGTACCACCTAAGGTATATGCGGGTCTTATTACAACTGGAAAACCAATTTTTTTTGCAGCTATAATTGCATTATCAACATCATTTACAGCGAAAGAAGGAGGAGTAGGTTGATCAATTTTATTAAGAAACTCTCTAAATTTATCCCTATCTTCAGCTGTCTCTATAGACTGGACACTGGTACCTAATATTTGAACATTATATTTTTCTAAGATTCCTTCTTTATGTAATTCTGAAGTTAAATTAAGACCAGTTTGGCCTCCTAATGTACCTAATATTCCAAAGGGTTTTTCTTTTTTAATTATTTCTTCTACTATCGATGTTGTAATAGGCTCAATGTAGACTCTATCTGCCATTTCTTGATCAGTCATAATAGTTGCAGGATTTGAGTTTATAAGAACAACTCTATAGCCATCTTCTCTCAAAGATTTACAAGCTTGAGCACCAGCATAATCAAATTCTGCAGCTTGTCCTATTATTATTGGCCCTGAGCCTACAACTAAAACTGTATTATTTTTCATTTTTTTTCTTTCTGTTTATAATTTTTTCTATGAATTGATCAAAAATATACTCTGAGTCTTTTGGACCAGGTGATGCTTCAGAATGATATTGAATTGAAAAAACAGGTAAAGTCTTGTGACATAAACCTGAAATAGTTCCATCATTAAGATTTAAGTGAGTTATTTCTAGTTGATCTGGGATATTCTCATCAGAAACAGCATAACCATGATTTTGAGCTGTAACATATACCTTATTTGTGCTAATATCCTTTACTGGTTGGTTTCCTCCCCTATGTCCATAAGGAAGTTTAAATGTTGAGGCTCCCAATGATTTTGCTATTAATTGATGACCTAAACATATGCCTAAAATAGGTATATTTGAATCAATCAATTTTCTAACATTTTCTAATAAGTCTAGAAGGTTATCGGGATCACCAGGGCCAGGTGAAAGTACAATTCCATCTGGACT
>JAZANE010000019.1:0-7203 GCA_036228785.1 Chloroflexota bacterium | reverse complement strand
AAAATTATGTTTTTGTAATTGGTTTACGAAGGAAGATATGGAAACATTGAGGTGTTCATCTATTGAGGAAAATCCAGAAGATATATTCCCAGAGTTTTCTATAAAAATATGATTTGAAACTTTTTCTAGATTTTTTGATATAAATTTTGAGACAGGAAGATTTCCAATATGTATAATCGTTTCAGGTAATAAAAAGTCCTCTCTCCTAAAGATCAAATCACCTGTGTCAATTATTGAAGTAGTATAATTTTTTTCATCTCTCAAGTTAGATAATGGGTCGGCTATTATAGGCCAATTTAATATCTCTGATAAATTCAGAATATCTTTATTGTCATAGTTATGAGAACCAACAATTATTAGTCCTTTCTTGTCACTAAGAATAGGTATTATATTTTTTGTTCTTTCATCTGAAATATTAATTTTTGGAGAGCTTAAAGTTTTATCAGTAATTTTTAGATTGATTTTTGGTGTAGTTAAATCTGTAAAAGGTTCTTCAAATTGCCAATTAATATGGACTGGTCCTTTAGTTGGAAAATTTGAATTATATATTGCTTTATAAGCTACATTAGAAATAAAATTATCATCATTTGTGACGGGAATATCGTAAAACCACTTAATATTATTGGAATATATATTTGTTTGATTAAGAGTTTGATTAGATCCAGTTTCTCTGAATATCATTGGTCTATCAGCTGTAATTACAATTAATGGGACTTGTGAAAAATAAGCTTCAGCTATCGCTGGACTATAGTTTAGAGTTGATGTTCCTGAAGTACAAATTAAGATAGTAGGTTTTTTTGAAATCTTTGATTTTCCTAAAGCAAAAAATCCCGCAGATCTTTCGTCAAGTACTAAATTTAGATTAAACAATCCTTTATTTTTTAATAAGTTATTTACTAAAGGAGTAGATCTAGATCCAGGACTTATTACAATGTCATTAATTGAAAAGCTTAATAATTGTTCTAGAAAAATTTTGATCTGTTTGTCATGAGGTAGCATTACTTTACCTTTATTGATCTATTTATTGCTTCAAATTTTGATTTAAGTTCATTTATTTCGTAATTTATTTTAGAATTTTCAATAATACCATTACCAGCAAAAGTAGTAATATTTTTATCCTTACTGGAAAATTTTGCGCATCTTAATGCAGCAAAAAAATAGGAAGAGTTCTTTTCTACATAACCTATAGATCCAGTATATAAACCTCTATTAAAATTTTCGTTACTCTTAATCCATTGCTTGGCATCTTTTACAGGGAATCCAGCAAGAGCTGGAGATGGATGAAGAAGATTTATAAATTCAAAAAAATTATTTTTATCAACATTTGTTTCAAGTTCTAGAAGCAAATGATTTACATTACTCAAAGATTTTATCTTCAATTTAGATTTCTTTACCTTATTATTAGAAATTTTTAATAGTTGATTTTCTAAGAATTCTACAACTATGTTATGCTCTTTCTGAAGAATTGAGTTGTTGAACATGTTTCTAATCTGATCTTCTTTTTGACCTTTATTTGGAATTGAACCTGCCAAAGCGTCAGTAATAAGAATTCCATTATTATAATTAAATACTTTCTCTGGGGTTGAACCAAAAAAATAATCATCAGAATTTTTGAATAGAAACGTTACACAATCAGGGTACTCATTAGTCATGTTGAATAATGTTTGTTTAATATCTATATCTAAATTTTCGTAAGTAATTGATTCTCCTACTACTATTTTTTGAATATTACTTTTTGAAATATCTAGTTTTGCTTTTTCTACAAGATTTATCCAAGGGGAATGATTATTATCATTATTAATTGGAATACTTCTAGTTAATTTTTTTTCTTTTGAACTTTCTAAAATTTGTTTTCTTAATTTGTCATTTCTTCCATATTCTGAAATAGTATTATTTTCATATATAAAAACGTATGAAGGGAAGGTAAATTCACCTAATGGAAAGTTACTCCAACTATGTTGTTTAGAGTCATTTGTTATATCGAATGATAGACTTCCAAATCCAATGTTTTTATTTTCTAAAGTTATGAGAACTTTTGATTTGAAACTTTGGTAATCTTTATAATCTTTTAATTGAATTGTTTTGGATTCACCAAAAGATGCAACAATTTTTTTTTCAGACGGTGAAATAAGCAATCGATCAGGGTCGTTATCGAGTATTGCAGATAATAGTTGTAAAAAATTTACCATGGTTTTTGAATCAAATAATTTATCAGATTCTATTCTATTATACTATCTTCCAAACTGATTTGAAATGTTTTGAAAATCTATTTTTACAATAGCGGGTCTACCATGAGGATCCCAAGGTATTTCTGATTTTTCAAGCTCATCTATCAATTTTAGGCATTCTTCTTTTGAAAGTTTATCCCCTGACCTTACCGCACTATGACAAGCAAGTCTTTTAGATATAATATCTTTTGGAGTGTCTGAATTTCTTTTTTCTATATCCTTAGAAATTATTTCCAAAAGATTACTAATATCATTAGGTTTTGTTTTGTAGAGACCTGTAAATGGTATATTTCTTACAATTATTTGACCAGTTGCAGATTCCTCTAAATCCCATCCAAGAGACTTAAATTCTTCTAAATTCTCTATGATTTTGGAATTCATAATAACTCCTAAATCAACAAACTGAGTTATGTTGAGAATTTGGAATTCATCTGGGTAGTTATAATTGAAATATTTTTCATAGAGGATCCTTTCATGAGCAGCGTGTTGATCAATTAAATATATTCCATCAGGCCCTTCACATATTAAAAATGTATTTTTTACTTGTCCAATAAATCTTAAGATAGGAATAGCTTCCTTAAGAGAATAATTATTCTTATCAAATAATTCTTGTTGTGAGAAAGAATTATTTTCAAAATATTCAACACTTCTATTCTGATTTATGCTAACTTCCATAGAATTTGCAGGAGCTTCTTTATTAAGAATTTTAGATATTGAGTTGTATATAAATGATAAGATTTGATTTTCATCATCAAATTTCACTTCATTCTTTTGAGGATGAACGTTTACGTCTACTCTATTATGAGGAATAGATATGTTTATTGAAATAATTGGGAATTTTTTATTTGGACTAAAAGGGCGATATGCATTTTCAATTGTATGAAATATTTTATTATTCTTGATAATTCTATTATTAATAAAAATATTCATTCTTGATCTATTTCCAAAATTCTTTTGAGGAAGAGAAATAAACCCCTCAATTTTCAGATCATCATTGCTGTCTTTTATTTCAATAACATCATTTTTATTCAACTTGTAAACATCTGAAATTATAGTATATAGGTCTTTATCTCCATTAGTTTTTAGCTTCAGCTTTCCGTCGATGTATAACTCAAAAGCAATGTGCGTAAATGATTGAGAAGCAGCAAGTATTAAGTATTGTATTTTAGGAGCTTCGAGCTTATTTGATGCCAAAAATTTCTTTCGAGCAGGTGTGTTTTCAAATATTCTTTCAATTATAATTTGGGTACCATAGTTAGATCCAGTATTAGATTTTTTTATTGTTTTGCCAAAAGACTTTTCTATTTCAATTGCATAATCATGATCCTTAGTTCTTGAAGTACACTTAACATGAGCAACTGAAGCTATTGATGATAAAGCTTCTCCTCTAAAACCAAGTGTTTTAATCGAGTAGATTTCTTCCTTATTTTTCAGTTTAGAAGTAGCATGTCTTTCAAAGGCCATATCTATATCTTGAGGATTTATTCCATCTCCATCATCAGTTATAGAAATAAATTTCTTTCCACCATCAATTATTTCAACTATTATTTTTTTTGAGTTTGCATCTACAGAATTTTCGACTAGTTCCTTGATTATAGACAAAGGATTTTCTACTACTTCTCCTGCCGCAATTAACTTAGAAATATTTTCTGGTAGTTTATTTATCTGATTATTCATTAAGTTATAATTTTGATAAGCTTTTTGCCCAATAAATACTTGTTATAGAAAATACTAATGTAATAATAGCAGTAACGAAAGTAGTTATTTCTGCTCCAAAATATCCATAAGCCCATCCCATAGGAATCATACTAATTGGCATCATTCCCCAGGTCATCATAAGTAAGCTTATTACTCTTGCTCTGTATTCTTCACCTGCGTTGTCCATCATCATTGCCTGTCCTAAGCTCCATCTGCCTGTTTCAGAGAAACCAACAATAATCATTGCAATTATTCCAACTATAAAAAAGTTTAACATTGAAGCCATTAGTAAGCCGATTCCAGTTATAATCCCAATAAAGATTAGTAAGAATCCCCTCTTTGATTGAGGCCCTAAGGATGCAATTATAATTGAAGATAGAATACCTCCTATTCCGCCTGCGGCCATAAGATTACCAACATCACCAGGACTTGACAGATAAACATCTTTGGCAAAAACTGGAATAAGCATTCTAAATGGTCCTGTGCACATTGCTAAAATTACTGCATGTATCCAAATTAATCTAATTATTTTATTTGACTTTAAGTACTTAAAGCCATTAATTATTTCTTCATAGGTTGATGTATTTTTATTTTTTAATTTAGGAGGGAAATTTGGAACAAAAACCATAAAAAATACTCCTATAGTCATCAGTATAGAAACTATAACGTAAGAGTTTACAGCACCAAAAATCTCGTAAGTATATCCACCGATAGCTGGCGCAATCATAGTTGTCACTCCCATCTGCATTGCATTTAATCCTATTGCATTTGTCATTAATTTTTTACCAACTAAATCGGGAATTAATGATTGCCTAGCAGGAACTTGAATAGCAAACATAGCACCTTGAGTAATTGAAACCATCAATAAATGACTCCAATGGACCATATCAAAATAAAGAAGAGTTGCAATAATAATACTTTGAATCACATTAACACTTTGAGCGAATTGAATAAGCCTCTTTTTATTTACCTTTTCTCCAAGTACTCCTCCAAACATTGAAAAAAGTAATAGAGAAGGAGCAAAACCTGCTGAAACAACACCGGTTATGAATGCATCTGAAGTGATATCATAAACTAGAATGCCTCTTACAGTCATTTGAATTTGAAACCCTGCCATAGAGAATCCTAGGCTTAACCAGACATAAAGGAAGTTTCTGTTAGCTAAACTTCTAAAAATATTAGTAGAGTTTTTCAAATTATCATTTTTCTAATTTTTTTATCAAATCTTCTTGTTCTTTTACCATAATATAGTCTTCATTCATTAGTCCGTATGCTCTACTAATATATGCTGATATTATTTCTTCAGAATCATTTGATTCTAATTCTACGTAGTCTAAAAGTTTTTTGATTTTTCTATTTTCAGGAATAATAGTGCTTATTATTTGCAAATCTTTTTTTATATTACTAATCTCATCAATTTCATTATTATCTTTAGAAAATTTTATTTTTCCAAAGATTTTAGTGACTTCAGCTAGTAGTTCTGATTCATTCATTTCTGAAAATTTTGACTTTTCTAACTCAATTTCTGATGAAGGTATATCGTCAATTAATCCTTTTATTTCATTGAATTCATTATCTTTACATAGCTTTGAATATTCATTAGCTAAAGCGTTCAATTTTGACATTGCAGAAGTGCTATCATTAGAACTAATACTACCTCCATAAATTAAATCGTCAGCTCTTGATTGAGTTACCTTTATCAATGAATCTAAAGTCCCATTAAATTTTTCAGGAACCGGTGGAAATACCATTTTAGTCATCTCCTCGTCTGGAATTTGATCCTTGAACATTTCAGGTATGTACTTAGATAATTCACCTTTAATTGGAAAATTTATAACATAAGAAGCAAATATTTCATCAAATTCTTCAAAATATATTATGGCGTGACCTTTTGGATTATCTTCTGAACCAAATTTAAATTCTAAGTTTGACATATGGTATTTTTCCTTGTTTTTAAAGTTATTAGCTCTAAAATATTTATAGGAGTAAAAATGCTTTACAAATCACTAATACTACCAATTTTACAACTTATCAACCCCGAGGTCTCTCATTTTATAGCTGAAAAGTTTTTTCAATTACCTTTTAATAGGGTAATAAATCCAGTTTTTTATAAATCAAAACTTGAAGGTTTACAAACTAATATTCTTGGGATTAAGTTAGATTCACCTATTGGTCTAGCTGCTGGATATGATAAAAATTGTAAGGTGTTAGATCAGTTACTTGAACTACAGTTTGGTTTTGTAACTGGAGGAACAATAACATTGCAAGAAAGATTTGGTAATCCTAGACCAAGACTTCATCATGTTCCTAAGGAAAAATCCATAATAAATTCACTTGGTTTTCCTAGTCAAGGTTTGGAAAAAATAAATAAAAAATTATTAGAAAATCCTCAGAATGGAATTTTTTTATCAGTCTCAGGTATAAATGAAGATGAAATAATATCTTGTATTGAGACATTAGAAGATAAAACTAAAGTATTTGAGGTAAATATTTCGAGTCCTAATACTTCGGGTTTAAGACTATTTCATAACCCTTCAGAATTATCAAAATTATTAGAAAAAATAAAATCTGTTTCAAAAAATAAGATTTTAGTAAAATTACCACCTTGGTTAGAGTCTAATAAGAATGAATATCTTGATTTAGGTAAAATTGCAATTATGTCAGGAGCAGATGGTTTAGTCATAGCCAACAGTTTACCTGTAAATTCTGAAAAATTAGCTGTTGGTAAGGGTGGTAAATCAGGAAGAGTTTTGACAAATAATACTCCTAGAATGATAGCAGAAGTAAGATCTTATGTTGGTCCTGATCCAGTTATAGTAGCATGTGGTGGTATTTTTGATGCTAAAGATGTGTGGAATTGTTTGGCTATGGGTGCAGATTTATGCCAAGGATATACAGGGTTTATATATGAAGGATTATTTTATGCATACAACATAAATAAAGGTTTATTGAGATTGATGAAAGAAAATAATATTGATTCTATAGATAAAATTAAGGGAAAATCAATCCTATAATACTTTAATGATTTCTTCAAACTCAGGCATTGACTCTTGAGCTCCATACCTAGTTACACTAATTGCAGAACCAACAATTGCGTACTTAATTGATTTGTCTAAGGATATACCAGATGCAATTGATGCGCCCAAAATACCTGTAAATGCATCTCCAGCTGCAACGCTTGCTCGGACTTTATCTACTTTATGTGGTTCGTAGAAAATTTCTTGATTATCATCACTTTTATATAAAGCCCCGTTTTCACCAAGAGTTATAATACAGC